>DASCPR010000087.1:0-8490 GCA_036012625.1 Prochlorococcaceae cyanobacterium Fu_MAG_50 | reverse complement strand
CCTGGGAACTGTTTGACGAAACCGGAGCCATACGCCCCGAGATCCGCGCCCTTTCTCCCAAGGGGGAGAGGCGCATGGGCTCAAACCCCCACACCAATGGCGGCGTGCTGCGCCGCAATCTGGTGTTCCCCGATCTGGCGGTCTACGCCGTGGCGGTGGAGAGTCCCGGCACACGGGACCATGCCAACACCGCCCCGCTAGGGGAACTGATCCGCGATCTAATTCGCCTCAACCCCAACTCCTACAGGTTATTTGGGCCGGATGAAACCGCCTCCAACCGCTTGCAGGCGGTGTATGAGGCCAGCAAGAAAGTATGGATGGCGGACTATCTGCCGGAGGACCTCGATGGCAGTGAGCTGTCCCGCGATGGGGCGGTGGTGGAGATGCTGTCGGAACACACCCTGGTTGGGATGCTGGAGGGCTACCTGCTCACCGGACGCAATGGCTTCTTCCACACCTATGAGGCCTTCGCCCATGTGATCGCCTCGATGTACAACCAGCACTGCAAATGGCTGGAACACTGCGAGGAGATCCCCTGGCGGGAACCAGTGGGTGCCTGGAACTGCCTGATTTCCTCCACGGTGTGGCGCCAGGACCACAACGGCTTTACCCATCAGGACCCGGGGTTCATCGACCTGGCTGGCAATAAGAAAGGCAGCATCACCAGGGTCTACCTGCCGGCCGATGCCAACTGCCTACTGGCGGTGGCGGAACAGGCCCTGCAGGAGACCAATGTGGCCAACCTGATCGTGTCGGACAAGCAGAAGCACCTGCAGTATTTGACGCTGGAGCAGGCTCGCCGCCATGTGGCAAAGGGGGCCGGACTATGGGAATGGGCCTGCAACGACGATTGCAGCGGCGAATCGGATGATCCGGATGTGGTGCTGGCCTCCGCCGGTGACATTCCCACCAAGGAATGTTTGGCAGCAATTGAGCTGCTTCGGGAACGGATTCCGGCCCTGAAGGTGCGGTACGTGAATGTGGTGAATCTGTTTGCCTTGGCTTCACCCAAAAACCATCCCCACGGCCTAAGCGATGCGGATTTCACCAGCCTGTTCACCCCAGACAAACCGGTGATCTTCAATTTCCACGGTTACCCATGGTTGGTGCATCGCCTCACATACAACCGCCCCAATCACAGCAACTTCCATGTGCGGGGGTACAAGGAGCGGGGCAACATCAACACCCCCTTGGAGCTGGCGATCAGCAACCAGATCGATCGCTTCAATTTGGTGATCGATGTGATCGACCGGGTCGAACACCTTGGTTCACGTGCTGGCCATTTGAAGGAACAGATGAAAGACGAGATCCAGAAGCACCGTGCCTATGCCTACGAAAACGGCACGGATGCTCCTGAGATCAACAACTGGCGCTGGAGCCTCGACCTCTCCTCTTGCTGGGTCTGAACCCAGGTTCGTTGACGACAACTTTTTTACGACTACTTCCTCAGCAGCACATCCATTCCTCCTCCCACTTTCCTCATATGAGCAACCCCTCTTCCCGGAGCCCTTGGTGGCGCCAATCAAGGACCAGTCATGCCTCTATTCCAGCTCAGACGTCTGTCGTCATCGTTGGCGGTGGCGGCGGGCCTCAGCTGCGCGGCTTCCCTAGCGCACAGTGGCATCACCGATGTTGTGTTGGTTGAAGCCCAGACCCTGGCCCATGCCAAAGCCAGCAGCTTCGGTGAAACCCGGATGTTCCGCGAGATGTACTCCGACCCGGTGCTCTGCCGCCTAGCCCAGGAAGCCAACAGGCTCTGGCGAGAGGAGGAAAACCATGCCGGTGAAACACTGCTCGAAACGCACGGGTTGCTCTTCTACGGCGAAAGCTGGGATGAGGAAACGATCGAGGGATCGATCCCTGGTGCGCGCAGGGTGATGGATGACCAGGGCATTCCTTATGAAGCACTCAATTCGGCTGAGATTGCAGCCCGCTTCCCTCTGAAACCCAATGCAGACTGCACCGGCCTGTTTGAACCCACGGCCGGTGCAGTGCGCAGCGACAAAGTGATCGCCCATTGGATTCGCACCGCCCGCAACGCTGGCCATCAACTGATCGAGCACAGCCCAGTCAGCCGCATTGATGCTGATGGTGGCGGTGTCAGCTTGGAGAATGGCCATCACATCGCAGCCGACCAGATCGTGGTGGCGTGCGGAATCTGGAGCCAATTACTGCTCGCCCCCCTCGGTCTTGCTCCCAAGCTCGAGATCTGGCCGATGCTTTGGGCCCATTACACGGTGGATCCAAACCTCGCCGACCGTTACCCGCAATGGTTCTGCTTCCAGCAGGAGCGTGGCGATGACGGCGGGCTGTATTACGGCTTCCCAGTCGTAAGCCGAACAGAGGATGGCAGGCCAAGGATCAAAAGCGGAATTGACTGGCCACCGAAAGAGCTGCGCGTGGCTGAACCCAACGCCATGTGCAGCGAACCACCCCCGCGACTGGTCGAGCTGCTGGACCATTTCCTGTTCAACAACCTTGAAGGCGTACAGGAACGCGTTGAAACGGTGATCAACCCCTACTCCATGACCAGCGATGTGAACTTCGTGCTGGATCGTCTCACCCCAAAACTGAGCCTGTTCGCAGGGGGGTCGGGGCAATCCTTCAAATTCGCACCACTCATCGGTGACTCACTCGCCCGACTAGCCCGTGGCGAACAACCAGCTGTTGATCTGAGTTGCTGGAGTCACCAGCGCCAGGCAGTGCGCCCCTAAATCGACGACAACGCCTCGATCTTTCCCCAGAAATCTATGTCTAACTCCCCACCCTCCCAACGCCTCGACATACGCGGCTTCTTCTCCTCTGAACGATCGCTGCATGAGTTCTGCGATTCGATCTGGAAGGCGCAGCCCCTGAAGGCAGAGATCACCTACTCCGGGCAGGAATGAGTGGCCTCACCCTGGTGATCAACTTGGGGAGCTCAAGCCTGAAGGCGGCCCTGCTTGATTCAAACGGGGACAGCATCTGGCGCGGTAAGCGCAACCTGGCGGCTGGCGAAGAGCTAAAGACGGGACTGGAAAGCTGGATGGCTCCGGCCCTTAGGCCACATCGCAACTCGATTGCCAGGATTGGCCACCGGGTAGTACACGGTGGGGAGCGCTTCATGGCGCCGACGCGGATCGATGCTGAAGTTGAGCAGGCCCTGCAACACCTGATCCCACTGGCACCGTTACACAATCCAGCTGCACTCATTGGGATCCACTGGACGCGCCAGTGGGCTCTGGGATTGACACCAGAACCGAGCCAATGGGCCTGCTTCGACACCGCCTTCCACAGCACCTTGCCGGAAGCGGCACGCACCTACGCCCTGGCGGAAAAGCTGAGGCAGAAAGGCTTCCGTCGCTTTGGCTTCCACGGTCTAAACCATCAGCACGTCAGCGAAGTGGTGATGGAGCAATGGCGCCACCAGGGCAGGGAGCCCAGCCAGCTACGGCTCATTAGTGCCCACCTTGGGGCCGGTGCTTCACTGGCCGCCGTATGCGGTGGTCACTGCATCGACACCACCATGGGATACACCCCCATGGAGGGGCTGGTGATGGCCACCCGCAGCGGCAGTGTTGATCCAGGCCTGCTGCTTGAGCTGATGCGTGAAGGGTTCACGACCTCAGAGATAACTGCTCAACTTCAGGAGAGCGGAGGGCTGAAGGGCCTCTCAGGCCTCAGCGGCGACATGCGCGAGATCCGAGCCCAGGCCCTTGCAGGCCATAGCGGTGCTCAGCTGGCCCTCGCCGTATTCAGCCACCGGTTGCTGCAGGGCATCGGAGCGATGGCGGCCAGCCTTGGCGGCGTGGATGTGCTTGCTCTCAGCGGCGGCATCGGGGAACACGACCATGCCCTACAGACAGAGCTGAAACAGATGCTGGATTGGATGCCAGCCCTAGACCTCCAGGTGGTTCCCGCTGATGAGGAGGGAATGATCGCGCGTTTGTGCCAACGCGCCGAGGCTGACTTTGCTGAAGATCAGCTTCGATCCAGCAGCGAGAAAGTTTGATGCAGCGGTCATCTGACAAAGCGTTGGACACCCAATGCCCCATCTCCTGCAAGCATCGCCTGGGCCATGTCGCCCTACGGGTGCAGGACATGGAGCGGGCCAAGCGTTTTTATCTCGGCCTCGGTCTGCGGCTGACCTGGGAAGCCGATGACTGGTGCTATGCCCAGTGGCCAACGGGTGAGGGCATTGCACTGCTCAGCCCGGAATACAAGGCGGCGGGCCCCCACTTCGCCTTTCACCTGCAGAACCGCTCCGAAGTGGAGCAAATGCACGAGCAGCTGCTGGCGAAAGGACACTCCTGCGGCCCGGTCCATGACCACCGCGACGGCAGCGCATCTTTTTATGTGCAAGATCTTGAGGGCAACTGGCTCGAAATGCTCCACGAGCCCCCCGGCGGTCTGCCCTCCAATATCGGAGCTGAGCCGATCCCTTTGACCTACTCGTGACGGCGCAAGTCCAGTCTCTCCGCCTTGTGGTGAGCCTTGCCAAGACGAGCATGCAGCTTGCGCACCCGTGACCCAAACCCCCTGCGCAATTGCGCATCGGCGGAATCCGCATGGTCGGAGATTGAACTTGGCTAGCCCATGGTCGAGCTAGTTGCGATGGAGGATATTGATAAACGATATAACGCTACTGTTGTTCTGCAGCTACACGTTTACTGGCTCTTTGCAGCCCATCCAGTGATGTCTCAACACAATTTCGACGACGAAGCACAGGCCATGCAAGTGCTGCTGGCACCGCAAGGCCTACTCAGCGGTGACGGCCAACTCCTCGAACTCATTCAGGAACGCCGAAACCACCTGGGTGACAATACCGACATCTGGTATCTCCCATCCGTTCTGACCGAACCGCCTGGCGCTAACAGCAAGAACCTCAAACATCACCAACGAGCTGATCTGGTCGAACGAGAGCACCGCCAACTGGCCTCTCGCTGTGGATGGTCACATGGGAGCCCGCTTCTCCCCGATACTGGGCCACCTTGTTCTTTCCCAGTGCTGGGTCGGGGCATTCCCGGAGCACATTGACGAATACTGGGTAGCCTGTGTGTTGACCGATCGGGACAGGCACTGGGGGACGCTGATCGCCGTCTTCGATAATCCGGTCAACGAGGCCATGGTCGACGAGGTTCAGATCCTCTCGGTTCGCCTGAGCGAGATCCTCCTCGAAGGGGATCTGATGGCGATGAATGACAGGAGCTGGCAGTGAGTAAAAATACTAAAAAAGCAAAATGGTCATTTCTCAAGCTTGGAACCCTAGGGCGAGATACCGGAGCCATGAGCAAGCACGCCCCCGCCACGAGCAGACACTGCTGCATTGCATTTGCTGCACTATTGGGCGCGGTCGTCGGTGGCATTGCCGTCGGCTTCTCCAACTTATGCGGGGTCACGGAGACGCGGGTAACAATTGCTTATGCACAGTCGGACGAGTTTCCGACAATCGACTCGCAGAGGTATCAGTTTTTTGATGACTGCACGAAATACGGTTGCAAAGCGGGCAACCCGTGCATCGTGGACGTGGTCACGGGCGAGATGGTTGGCAAGGGGGGCCAGTGGCAAGAGCTTCGAAAGCCTGGCAAACCAATCTGATCATTTTAAAGGGCCCGAAGGCCCTTGTTTTTTTATGCAGAAGGACGGTGGCGTGGCGCCCTCTTTTGTGCTTCCTCGGTGGCTGGCTCGACTGCTGCTGCTTCGACGGGTTCTTCAGCCTTAGGGGCTTCAACCTTAGGAGCTTCAACTTTAGGGGCCTCAGCTTTAGATCCTTCCTCACGGATCACGCCAGCCTTCAGCTGCTCGATCACGTCGATCGGATGAGCGAAGGTTTTCTCCTGTCCGGTGGCTATGTCGATGTAGCGGGCCATGGTTGCGCTTTCTGAGTTCTCTTGAGTGTTCCGAGGTGTCTCAATTCAGGCCCGGAACCCTATATGCAAGAAGGCCGATGAGATGGGGAGGGGGGATGGTGAGCGAAGTCATCAATGAAATCATTTTTCGACAACGGCCCCGTCATAGTCTTAAAGATGGGGTGAAACCTTCCGGCTTTCAACCGGCTAGTCCTTAGTTCGAATCTCAGGCGACCAATCCCATGTACTGCACGGGGCCTCGGTTAAAACCTAAGGCCCCTTCTTGGTTTTCAGGGGATCAGAGAGGCCGAACGGTTGCGATGAGACTTCATCAAACGGCGCTGAGTAAGCAGCAAACACCTTGAAATTGCAAAACGAAGTCACCCAGTGGCTTTCCTCTAGGGATCCTTAAGGGAGGGCAGGTTTTGAAAGGGAGGGCAGGTTTTGATTTGGCAAGAAAATCAGATTTGTCATAGATGCAGATAGTGCCAAAGGAGCCTCGTTCTGCTTTTAAGTCTTCGCCAGCAACTTTGATGACGATGACGTGGTGAATACCCAGAAACTTTGCCCCTATTGCCTCCACGCAACTGAATCTATTTAGGCCTATTTTGATGATGCGACAAGGCCACTACTCCCAGATACATCTCCAGAAACGAAGGTATCGGTGAATGGGGCATGCAGCTTGCCCAGTCGGTGATTCACAGCGCACGGGTTCTTCGCCTTGAAGGTGGCCTATTGCCAAAGGAATCACAAGGTCTGGCCTTTTCATCGTTCCCTGGTGAGACAGAAGCAAATACGTTCATAATTCAAGTGTTCAGCTTCGAAGCTTCTGCTGATGGCACTTGCAGATACAGACAGAATCCCGTGCAGCCCTTGCTTGCAAGGCTGAATGGATTCAACGATCCGCCTTGGCAGCCATCGAGCACAACATGAAGACGCTGCAACAGCTGCACAGCCGCCGATCTGTTCAGCCCTTCACCTGTTTCCCTTGCGTCCACAGCCCTGGCGTAGAGACCTGGGTTTCATGGCCGCCAAGTGCATCAAGACGAGCAGCGGCCACTAGGCTCGACTCGGACGACACAGATCAGGGTCCTAAGGGGGCCTTTTAAATATGAGTGATGTTGTACTGACCCATGCAGCCTTTGATCTGCTGATGGAGCTGCTCGATTCAGAAGACGCGAGGATCATCGGCCAGAACGGCGGGGCTGACGAAGTTGCTGCTGCGGCTCAGGCTCGGCTCTTCCTCAATAAGCACAAGGGTCATCTCATCGAAAGCCAAACCGAAGCCAGCCCATGAGCAAGGAGATGAAGGCAGAGGAGCCTCCAGAGCAGACCCATCCTCTCTATGCGATAGATCGCGACCGGGTCGATGGATTGCTTGCACATGACGGGGAGCCAGGGCCTGATCAGCTGACAACGGCAGGGATGCTGTGCTCTCGTTATGGCGGCTTTCCTGGCAGCTACGACATCCTGGCGGACATCGAGAAATGCCTGCGGCTGTGGAAGCTGGACCATGATGCTCTCAATGCCAGGTGTCGGCAGATCTGGTCGAGTGGATGGCAGCCAGGCATGAGTAGCACCGAGGAGGTTGGCTCAGGTGCTGATGCTGTTGATCGCAATGAATGAAGGCTCCTTGATGAAATTGCAGAATTCCTCTGCGTTGATTTTCAGCAATAACGACATATTCACTTGATTAATTGGTGACTACTTCTTTTCAATTGCAGCAGTCGCCGTAATCAGCACTTCCTTCCCATGGCTATCAGTCGGTCCACCAACTCCACCGAGCGGAAGCGCAATCAGAAGGTCGACACCGGAGTCCGTCAGGAGAGCCCAGACAAGCTCGAAGACTTCTGACGCTTTTGGGCGGTTATCCCGTCCATTTGAGCTCTCGCTGCATCTTCTCTCTTCTATAGGGTCTGCTTAGTTGTTGAGCATCCATGACCGAGGAGAACACCAGCAAGCAGGGCTGTAAAGGCAAAAAGAAGTCAATGCTCGCCTATGGCATCATCCAGCTTTCTGCCACCGTCGTTTCCGCCATTGCCCTGGTGGCAATCTCATGTGGCCTCCACGCCGTTAAGCAAGAGAGCAAGCTGTTCAGCGGTTGTGTCGCTGAAGTCACCAGTGAAGGCAAGACCAGCTCTGAAGCCGTTCGTTACTGCAACGGCGGCAACTGACACAGGCCGTATCTAAGGAACTGGCCTGGTCGACCTTCTTGGTGGGCCAGGCCACTCCTGCATGGTTTGGCCTTGGCCGAATGTTCGAGAGGCTCTAAGTGAATACCTTGAAAACAAACCTGCCGAAGCCTGAAAAAATTCAGTTCAAATGAAGGGTTATGGGCTGGGTGGTGAAGGAAGAGACTAGGCCTATCAACGCAACCTTCCTATGAGCAGACTGATTAAAAAGATAAAACCCTTAAAGAGACTGACCATCTCTTTAACGGGCATGGCTTTAAGTCATGTGCCTATGAGTGCTCATGCTGAGGAAGGTAGGATCTATGAAATGAACTCTGGACCTCCTCAGCTTGTATCTATTGTAGAAAAGAAAGAAAGAAAAAAACCATAACAACCTTCAGCCCCTCCGGGGCTTTTTTATGCCTGGGAATCAAAGGGCAGATCGTTATGCCTTCCCCCTTCATGCCAGAAAGACCGCCACGATTAACACC
>DASCPR010000086.1:0-2504 GCA_036012625.1 Prochlorococcaceae cyanobacterium Fu_MAG_50 | reverse complement strand
AGCGGCCCGACGCCTGATGGAACCTTGGCAGAGCTGGCTGATCGGACATGGAATGTTGACCGTTTAAAAAGGAGGCGCACATCAGTGCTCCTCCTTGATGCCAACGGCCTTCTCCTCGACCCTTCTGCTGACCCTGCTGATGGTCATCGGCCTGGTGTTCTTTCTGCGGGCAGCCAGCAAGGACCGCACAACAGTGCTTGATTTTCATTCAAAGCGCCCTGCCATTGAAGTGCTTGAAGGGCTAAGCCACTGGCTGGAAGAGCGGGGATGGCAACAGGACGGAGGCGATCGCGACAGACAACTGCTGAGATTCCGGGGTCAGCTGGGCTGGAGCAGGGCCCTGGCCATGTTGTTGTCAGCCCTTGGCGCCATCGGCGCAGGCTGCCTCGGGCTCGTGCTTCAAGAAATCTTCCCAGCCTTGGGCTGGTGGCCGATTCTGCTGGTCGGGCTGGGGCCTCTGGCCGGAATTGTCTACGCCGTGAAAGCCAGTCGCCAGGAGGCGGTTGAGCTCCGCTTGCTCAGCGACGATGACAATCAGTGCAGCTCAATCCGACTCAAAGCCCATCGAGATGAATTGATTGCTCTCGAGAACGAGCTTGCCGAGCCCCTGGGTCTGGCGAGTGATGGATCCCTGCTCTCCTCCCCCATCTGAATCTCCAGAACCTTCTGAACACTGCCGATGCCCCTCAGGAACAGGTTGAGCAGACAACGAGCCCTGTGCACGGGTGCTGCCGCACTGACCATTCTCACCGCTGGTCTGACAACGGCTGCTGGTCTGACAACGGCTGCTGGTCTGACAACGGCTGCTGGTCTGATAACAGCTGCTGCAGTCCCGAGCCAAGCGGAGACAGATCCACTCACAGGTCCTCGCACAAGACTTGCAGGGGTATGGGTCGGCACTGAAGAGGTTCCAAAGGACCTGCAGATCCTTGTTCTGGCTGGACACGCTGACTCTCAGCGCATGGCGGGCTCAGGCACCTCCGGGGCTGCGGTGGATCTGCAGGGAGCCGCACCGATGGATCACCGCATGCGTGATGAACTCTTCTGGAATCAGAAGATCCGCGATGCCGTTGTCAATCAGGGCCAGCGGCGAGGGTTGAAGATCAGGGGCTATGACCCTGGCCAACTATCGATTGCAAGGGCAAGCGACCCCAGAACGAACTGGTCGGTGGCCCGTCGTCAATCCGCCCTCGGGGACTACGTCCTGGAGATTCATTTCGATGCCTACAGACCCCACGGATACGGATCAGGAGTGATCCCAGCCCTCAACCGCAAGCTGAATCGGGTTGACGAAAGTCTGGCGAATGCATTCGGTCGTTTTCCCAGGCTGTTCCGTGGTGGTTTAGGTGGGCCTAGACGAGGCCTGAGCATTCTTGAGATCGGCATGCTGGAAGGAACTCTCGAAGCGCGGCTGCGGGACCCCAGCACCCGGGAAGCCACCATTGAGGCCATCGCTGAACGCATTGTCAAAGCCCTCTGGCGGGGGGTCAGACCAGATAGGGCCAAGCCGCCCAAGCCTCAACCAATGATCAAGTCAGGACCTGATCCCGAAAGCCCAAAGCCTCGAACGTTGCCGCATCCAGCCACTGCTGAACAGGATTGAAAAGGGTTTTCAGCAGAGCTCCAGTCAGTAGTCCCCAACAGGGGATATCAGGGGAGGTCACACCTAGGATCCACCACATCTGAGGGACAGGCATGGCAACGGCCGAACAGGCACGGATCGCCCTTGATGAGGTGAGGGATTCCGGTAGCGGTCGTTCTGCGGTGGAGCTGGGCTGGATTGATCAGATCAGAGTCACCCCTCCAAAAGCAGTGGTGCGGCTGACATTACCGGGATTCGCCCAGAGCCAGAGGGAGCGACTGGCCTCGGAGACCCGCAGTCAGTTAATGGATCTTGAGGGAATCAACGACGTGCAGATCGAACTTGGCACCGCAGCCAGCGAAGGTTCGATCGGCAGGGCGGGTCATGGTCAACCTGCTGAGCGGCAGTCGATTCCAGGGGTGGATCAGATCATCGCTGTGAGCAGTGGCAAGGGAGGCGTCGGCAAGAGCACCGTGGCCGTGAATCTGGCCTGCAGCCTGGCCCTGCAGGGGTTGAAGGTGGGCCTTCTGGATGCAGATATCTATGGGCCAAATATCCCGACCATGCTCGGTGTGGCCGATCGCACCCCGGAGGTGAGTGGCAGCGGCGCTGATCAATGCATCCAACCCATCGAGAGTTGCGGCCTGGCCATGGTTTCCATGGGCCTGCTGATTGAGGAGAACCAGCCTGTGATCTGGCGTGGGCCGATGCTCAATGGAATCATCCGCCAGTTCCTCTATCAAGTGAACTGGGGAGAACGGGATGTTCTGGTGGTTGACCTCCCCCCCGGCACCGGCGATGCGCAGCTCTCTCTGGCCCAGGCGGTTCCGATGGCAGGGGTTGTGATCGTCACCACACCCCAGAAGGTTTCCCTTCAGGATGCCCGCAGAGGCCTGAACATGTTCATTCAGCTCGGGATTCC
>DASCPR010000085.1:0-2160 GCA_036012625.1 Prochlorococcaceae cyanobacterium Fu_MAG_50 | reverse complement strand
GGGGGATTTTCAGTTGATGAGTTTTTTTGATGACTTGGGATTGCCGCTGATCATCAGTTCAGAGAGGATCAGCTGTTCAGCAATGTCTCAGTCTCAACTCACTCAACGGTCACCTTGCCGACCATGCCAGCACCGCGGTGGGGCTCACAGTAAAAGTCAAAGGTGCCGGCGGTGGAGAAGGTCTCTTCCCAGGATTCACCAGGGCTGAAGACCAGATCAGGATGGCTGAGTTCATCATGACCATCGAAGACAGCGTTATGGGGAGCAAGTTTGTTGTTGACAAACTTGATCTTGTCTCCGGCTTTGATGTTGACGGTGCTGGGTTCGAAAGCAAGCATTCCGGAATCGGTGCCGAGCTTCACCTCGACAGTTGCGGCCTGGGCGGAACCAACGTTGAGGCCAACCAGCATCAGCAGTGCACAGCATGCAGCGGCAAGGGTTCGAAGGAGGGAGGCCATTGGCAGGATCATGGTTTGAAGTCTGCGTGGATTTTAGCCTTGCTTGGGGATTTTCCACGTCGGGGCAGCCCGGAATCGGCCAGCACATCCGTAAGAGTGGCAGCATGACTGCTTCCACCGAAGCGTTCCGGCGGGCTGATCGGGTCATGGATGAAATGGCGCTGCCTGATGCTGAAGCGATCCCAGGCATTGATTTCAATCGGCAGCACCCTGATCAGAGCTTCAATCAGCCAACCCCAGAGCGGGATCCCCGGTGTTCGCTTCACCCCTCGCCAGCGGCACAGCGTCGCCACTGCCTGATTCACTGAGATGGCCGGCTGACCCATCACAATCCTTCGCACTAACCCCTGGCCGGACTCTCGGTTGGGCTGATTGGGGGTTGTGGCCAGGTGTCCGCAGATAGAAGCGATGTCTGCGGCATGGATGAAATGGAAACTTGCATCGGCACGCAACCAGCGCGCCAGCCAGAGCCAGCGGCTGGCCTCCGCCAGCCCCGCGGTGAGGTAGCTGGTGGGGAAGGGGCTCGTTCCATCCACCCTGCCTCCGAAGACAAGCGTGGGGAACACCGCCACAATCCTCTCCGCCAGGGGGTGTTGCTCAAGATCCTGAAGGCACTGGGCTTTGGTCTGGATGTATTCCGTGCCATAGGCCAGGGCTTCCGGCAGCGGTTGCAGGCGACTGTCGAGGATGCTCGCGGTTGAGAAATAGCTGATCTGCTCAATCACCGCTGGATCGAGCAGCTTCAGCATGGCCTTGACGGCCACGACATTCACCTGCTGGGCCCGCTCCGGATCACCCCATGCCGTTGCGGTATGGATCACCCGCGTGACCGTGGCCAGCTCTGGGGCAAAGCGTTGTGGTTCCCGTAGATCGCCGATCAGCAGTCGGACACGGGGATGGTCGTGGGGGATTGCGGTGAGTTTCTGTGGATCCCGGAGCCAGAGCAGCAGCTCGGCTTCGCAGTGCTCCAGCAGCCATGCGGCTGTGTACTGGCCGACACAGCCACTGGCACCCGTGATCAGGATGCGGGCCGGGCTGTTGCTCAAGCGGTTGCCCCGATCCTTTCCATCACGGTCTTACCGGCTTCAAAGAAGGCGCGGCCGTTCTCCTCAGGGGTCCCGGGCAGGATGCCGTGACCAAGGTTGAGGATGTGGCGGCGCCCGCGGGCTTTGCGCACGGTGTCATCGATGCGGGCCTGGATCGCCTCTGGGGTGCCGAAGAGCAGCCCCGGATCCACGTTGCCCTGCACGCCCAGGTGCTTCGGCAGGCGGGCGCAGCCATCAGCCATGTCCACGCTCCAGTCCAGGGAGATGATGTCCACCCCTGTGCGGCCCATGCGCTCGAGCACTCCTGCACTGCCTGAGATGTAGAGGATGAAGGGGGTGTCGGGATGGGTCTGCTTGACCAGATCAACCACCTTCTGCTGATAGGGAGCGGCGAAGGTGTCGTAATCGATCGGACTCAGTTGCCCGGCCCAGGAGTCGAACATCTGCACGACCTGGGCGCCGGCATCGATCTGATAGCGCAGGTAGGTGGCAATGGATTCGGCGAAGTGATCGAGCAGGCGATGCAGCATTTCAGGCTGCTGGAAGGCCATCGCCTTGATCACGGCATAGTTCTTGCTGCTTTTGCCCTCCACCACGTAGGCGCCGAGGGTCCAGGGTGCGCCGACAAAGCCGAGCACCGCTGCTTTGTTGCCGAC
>DASCPR010000084.1:0-7578 GCA_036012625.1 Prochlorococcaceae cyanobacterium Fu_MAG_50 | reverse complement strand
GGTCATGGGCCGCGAAAATCACCTGCCCCATGCGCGCCTGAACCAGGGCAGCAGCGCACATCGGACAGGGCTCCAGGGTCACGATCAGGGTGCAGTCGTTGAAGCGCCAATCGTTCCTCAACCTTGAGGCCTGTTGCAGAGCTGTCAGCTCCGCATGGCCGAGGGGGTCCCGGGAGCGTTCCCTGCGGTTGCTGCCGTGGCCAATGCAATGACCAGAGTCATTGAGAACCACTGCGCAGACAGGCACTTCGCCCTGTTGGCCGACCAGCTCAGCGCGAATCAGCAATTGCTTCATCCAGCGGCTGCGCTGACGATCGCTGAGTTCAAACGGATGGGCCGACAACACCGTTAAAGCAGTTGGCAGATAGGAACAATGCCATCGGGAGGGAGAATGGGTGTTGCTTCCTCCTCGCCTTTGCTAGGCAACCCCCAAAGCAGGCCGGTTGAGCCCCTGCCAGCCTTCGCATCGCCGGACCATCTGGATCAGAGCCTGCAGGCTTTTCTGACCGAGTCCAGTGCAAGGCTGTGCAGCTGGTTTGCCTCGGCGAGCCAGAGAGGACCACTGCCGCCTCTGCGGATGCTGCCTGAGATTGCCCCTCTGGCTGAGGGACGCTCCGCTGAAGGTTTGCTGGATGATCTTCAGCTGATCATGGAGGGTGCCTATCAGCCCTCCCATCCAGGGGCTCTGGCCCATCTCGATCCGCCGCCGCTCACCGCTTCGATTGCGGCAGATCTGATCTGCGCTGGCCTCAATAACAACCTTCTCGCTGAAGAGCTCTCCCCAAGCCTCTCAAGCCTGGAACGACAGATCTGCGGCTGGTTCGCCCAGCGTCTTGGCATGCCGGGCAAGGCCGGTGGTGTGGCGGCAAGCGGCGGAAGCCTCAGCAATCTGATCGGCCTTGTCGTGGCTCGGCAGCGCGCTGGTCTGCAGAACAATTCCAGTGCCGTGGTTCTTGCCAGTGCTGATGCCCATGTGTCACTGGCCAAGGCCGTGCGAGTCATGGGGCTCGCCGCTGACGCCCTGCAGCAGGTGCCTGTTGACAGCGAGGGGCGCATGGATCTCGAGCAACTCTCGGCAAGGATTCAGACCCTGGAGGCCTCGGGGCGTCCCTGCCTGGCGGTTGTGGCCACAGCCGGCACCACCTTTCGCGGGGCGGTGGATCCCCTGGTCGCTCTCGGGGATCTCTGCAGCCGCAAAGGTCTCTGGCTTCACGTGGATGGCGCGATCGGTGCTGCTTTTGGTTTGCCAAATTCCACAGCCGCCCTTGTGGAGGGGCTGAACAGGGCGGATTCGATCACGGTCAATCCCCAGAAGCTGCTTGGAATCACCAAAACCTCCTCTCTGTTGCTGGTGGCTGACCGTGCCGATCTTGAGGCTGCTTTCGCCACTGGTCTGCCCTACATGGAGCCGGCCTGGGGTGAGGCCCATGGCGGTGAGCTGGGTCTCCAGGGCAGCCGTTCAGCCGAGGTTCTCAAGCTCTGGCTGGGGCTTCGTCAGCTTGGCGAGCAGGGTATTGAGCATCTGCTTGAAGGGGCTCTGCAGCGTCGTCGCCAGCTTGAGCAGCGCCTGGATTCAACAGGGCTTCGTCTGCTCAGTGGGCCATTGCATCTGATCGCCTGTACCCCCCAGCACAGGGATGGGGATGCTGGGGCGCGTTGGTCTGTGCAGACCCGACAGACCTTGATCGATCATCAACTCATGGTCTCCCGTCCTCTCTATCAGGGCCGTCACCATCTCAAAATCGTGCTGGGCAATCCCCATACCCAGACCTGCCATCTGAATCTGCTTGCCGAGCTGGTCAATCAGTCCATCCAGGGGTTGGGCTGATGGCTGCACAAACCTCCAGGAAACGTTTTGTCGCCATGATCACGGCGGTTGTGTCGGTGGCCATCGGTGTGCTTTATCTGGCGCTGATCACGGTTCTGGATGCCCGCGGTCCTCTTCTGCCACCTCCCCCCGAGGCCCTGGGCGGGGGGGCAGTTGCCGATGTTTCTGCCGTTGCAGGGGCTCCACCACCTGACGCAGTGCCATCTCCAGGAAGCGCTTGAGGGAACTGTCGCGACTGTTGAGGTTGTAGTGGTTCTGCACCACCTCCTGCATGCCGCCATCGCCCCAGTCCTGGTCCTGCTCGAAGTAGGTGATGAAACTTGCTCCGGCGATGCGGGTGAGCCATGCCGCAGCAACTCCCTGAACCGCGCGTCCAAGCAGAAGTGTGGGCAGATTGACCGTTAAGGCCGTGCCGATCAGGGCCACCCCTCCTTTGACAACACCAAGACCGGCGAGGGAGCGGCCCACGGCGATCGCCAGATCCTGAGCGCGCTCCTTGGTGAGTTGCACCCCATAGATGCGTGCCACCTCCATCACCATCTGGGCATTCACCGCTGCGGTTCCGAGCAGATCAACCCCAGGAAGTGGGGTTGCAGCAACGACCCCGCCACTGATCCAGCTGTAGCGGTCAACGCATTGACGTGCCTCCTGCTGCCGTTGAGCGTCGAGCAGGCGACGTCCAGCATCCCCGAGGTCTCGGCATTGCATCAGGATGTTGTCGGCAAGCAGTTCCTCGCCATCGGCATGCAGAACTGCGGCAAGCCTTCTCAGCAGGCTGTTCACCTCCGGTGGCGGTTGCAGGGGCCGTTGGCCTGGGCGAGGTATGGATTGTGGCGCTGCACTGCAGGCCACCACGTCGTCTGTTTCGAGAAGGGAACTGCAGCGACTTCGCAACAGCTGCAGCAGGCGGCTCACCTCGTCCTCGCCCCGTAGATCGCATTTGTTGAGAACTAGCAGCAGCCGTTTGCCGAGATCCGTCAGGCTGCTGATCACCGCCAGCTCGGCGGCGCGCAGATCACTGTCCACCACCACCAGCATCAGGTCAGCGCGGCTGGCCCGTTGCCTTGCCTCCTCCTCGCGGCTGCGGCCATCCTGTCCGGCTTCAAGAATTCCCGGGGTATCCACCAGCCTCATGCCCCGATCCAGTCCTCTCAGACGCAGGCGGTAGGTCTGGCTGCTTGCGGTGGAGCCCATGGCAGCACCCACATCGCCGACCATGTCGTTGAGCAGAGCTCGTATCAGAGAGGTTTTGCCACTGGATCCGGTGCCAAACACCACCACCACCAGATCGCCGCGGGCGAGCTCCTCCGCCACCCGCTGCCGCTGTTGGCGGAGACCTTCACGGCTGACATCGTCCTGTAGACGCTCAAGCAGGCGATCGATGCTCTCCAGGCTCTGATGAGCAGCCTGCCGCCTGCTTTGGGGAGGGGTTGCCGGTTGTTGGTCTGCTTGCCGCTTGCTGGCTTTGCCTTGTTTGAACTTCTGCCACCAGGGCCAGCCCCACTGGATCGCCACCATCAGGATCAGCGCGGCCGCCAGCAGCAGCACCGGCGCCACCAGCCAGGCCGGAAGCAGATAGCTCAGATCCCAGATCAGATTGCGAACAGCCTGCAGCAAACCTCCGATCACCACTAGGGCGATCAATGCGCCAAGCAGCCAGAGAAGGAGGCGCTGCTTTGACATCAGTGGTTGCTCACACTGCCGCGTCCGGCAGACCTGATGATGTCAGCCCAGAGCCCGGCGGCCAGGGCGCTGGAACTTTGCGAGGGACTGTTGTCGTCATTGCCCAGCCAGATGCCCAGAACCCAGTGTCGGGAGGGTTCGTAACCGATGAACAACAGGTCGCGTCCCTGATTTGTGGTGCCTGTCTTGCCACCCTCCAAACCGCCTAGGGAGGCGCTGTGCCCTGTGCCTGAGCGCACCACATTGCGCAACATCGCCTGCATCTGCTTGGCCACGGCTGGATCGATCCCCTGTCTTGCACTGTTGCCACTCTCACTGCCACTCCTACTTTCACTGCCGCTGCCGCTTTCCCGTCCACTGGCGGCACCTGTGAGATTGCTGCAGCGCTTGCGCTCGTCATCGCTGCAGGACTCCGCATCCATAAGCCTGCGGATTGTGGTGGGTTGATGCCAGAGCCCGTCGTTGGCAACGGCGGCATAGGCACTGGTCAATTCGATCAGAAGGACCTCGCTCTGTCCGAGTGCAAGCCCAGGCACAGGGTCCAGAGGTGTTGAGATGCCGAGAGCTCTGGCCTGGACAATCACCTGTTCAAGCCCCACGCGTCTTGCCAGCCGCAGGGCCGCAGTGTTACTGCTTCTGGCAAAGGCGCTGTTGAGGCTGAGGGAGCCGTTGCAGCTGCTTTCAAATCTCTGCCCTCCCCATTCAAGGGGTCTGCAATCGATTCGGTCAGCCGGTTTGATCCCCCGTTTGAGGGCGGCCAGATAGGTCATCAGCTTGAAAGTGCTGCCAGGCTGGCGCAGGGCCATGGAGGCCCGGTTGAACTGGCTGAAGCGGTAATCCTTTCCCCCTGCGATCGCAAGCACGCCGCCATTGCGGCTGTCGATCACAACGGCAGCACCCTGGCTGATGCCGAGTCCAGAGGCGCTGTTCAGCAGGTTGCGAAGCTGACGTTCAACCACGGCCTGCAGCACTGGATCCAGATGGGTTTCGATCAGGAAGTTGCCTTCCGCGGCAACGTCGGCGCCCACGAGAGCCGTGAGATCCCTGCGAACCTGGTCGGAATAGAAGGGTGCCGAGGAGCCGTTGCGGCGACTGCATGCCTGCTTGCTGAGTTTGATCGGCCGGCGACGGGCCGCACGGGCCTGATCCAGGGACAGCCGTCCGGAATCGGCCATTTTGTTCAAGACCCTGTTGCGGGCCTCGAGGGCCAGCTGGGGAGCCTGGCAGGGGTCATGGCCATTGGGGGAGGGCAGAAGCCCCACAAGCAGGGCACTTTCCTGCAGATTCAGCTGTCGGGCTGATTTGCCGAAATAGATCCTGGCGGCATCTTCAAACCCCCAGCCCACTCCGAGATACACCCGGTTCAGGTAGCTCAGCAGCAGTTCAGCCTTGCTGAAGCGGTTTTCAAGTTGCAGCGCAACCATTAATTCGCGCCACTTGCGCAGCAGGGTGTCTCCCTGGCCAACCATCTCCGGATAGAGGCTGCGGGCAAGTTGTTGGGTGAGACTGCTGCCCCCTTCAATCAGTTGCCCTCCCGTGAGGTTGACAAGCAGGGCCCGGGCCGTGCCGATGGGATCCATTCCCGGGTGCCACCAGAAACGGTTGTCCTCGCTGGCAAGCAGGGCATCCACCAGGGTTGGCGAGAAGTCCCTGAGGGAGTCAAGCTCCCGGTGTCGGCTGGATTCGGCGGACGCCAGGGGTCGATCATTTCTGTCATAGAGGGCTAATGGTCCCCGCACCATCGCCAGCCTTCCCCTAACCGGCACGGTGAGATTGGCCAGAGTGAAAAGCAGAACGGCGCTGCCCAGGCCGCCGATGAGGGTGGCACCGGTCCAGCGTCTGAGTTGATCCCAGGGCCGTTCAGCCGGGTTCAGGAAGCTCAGGCTCGGAGCATCCGTTTCGGTTGCTGGCGCCAGGCTGATGCTGTCGCCATCCCGTAATTCAAGTTCTCGTACCCGCTTCCCTCGCCACCAGAGACCATTGGTTGAATCAAGATCCCTGAGGATCCAGCACTGCCCCTTCCCCTGACGCTGAAGCAGGGCATGCAGGCGGCTCACGGCGGGATGCTGGATCGAGATTTCCATCTCGGGGTCGCGGCCGAGGCGGTAGCCCTCTCCATGGAGCATCACCTGGCGTTGAGGCTGATCCGGCTGATCAATGATCAGCCGGGGCACATCTTGCTGATCAGGATTGCTGCTGGTCATGACGTCGTGTCAGCAGATCGATGCCGAAGCACAGGACCGCCAGATTGATGGCTACATCAGCTGCATTGAAAACCGGGAAGTCAATCGGAACAAGTTGGATGAAGTCGGTCACGTGACCGAGGCGCCAGCGGTCGAGACCATTGCCGAGGGCACCACCCAGGAGAAAGGCTGCCCCGAGGCCCTGCCAGAAGGGAAGTGGTGATGATCGCCAGATCCAGACACACAGCCCCAGCGCAAAGGCGAAGCTCAGCACGCCAAGGATGGGAGTGGCTCCACTGAACAGACTGAAGGCTGCGCCGGTGTTCTGCACAAGTCGCAGCTGCAGCAGGCCTGGCACAAGCCTGCCCGTCAGTGTGGCCTCGAGGTGATCTCTCGCCCAGCTCTTGCTGAGTTGATCGAGGATCACCAACAGTGCGCTGATCAGAATCAGGGTGTGCCGCTGAAGAAGGCGTCGTGTCATTCGATGATCAACAGGCGCCTGATCGGGATGGCAAGCAGCCCCACTGCAGCGCAGAGCGCCAGCTGGGAGGGCAGGGGACCAAGGGTGTAAGTGAACAGCAGTTCAGAGAATGGCTCGGGCCAGCGGTTGAGGGCGCTGCCGATCGCCAGATTGAGCATGCCGCAGAGTTGCAGCAGGAGCAGCCCTGCCATGGCGGCGAGTGTCAGCTTGAGCAGATCACCCATGCCGTCCTGCTGGGCGAGGCGACCGCTCAGCCAGGCGGAGGGGATGAAACCGGCGAGATAGCCGAAGCCTGGCGTCAGCACATAGCTCAGTCCACCGCCGCCATGGAAAACCGGTAGATCCACAAGCCCGATGGTCAGGTAGGCCACTGCTGCCATCATTCCAGCCCTGGGTCCGCAGATGATCGCGCAAAGCAACAGGGCCGGAACCTGCCAGGTGCTTGGCAGGCTCAGAACCTGCGGAGGAACTTCGGCGATCGGCAACAGCAGGGCCGCAGGAATCAACCCTCCGACCAGGATCATCATCAGGCCGGCAAGGGCGCCGCTCCAGGTGGCTAGAGCCCGCACATCAGCATTTCAACTCGTCCCATCCTGCAGTAGGAGTGGGGTACTGCCCAGTGTTCATGGACCCTGCCATCGGTGACCAGGTGCAACTCAGGGGGCCTCTGCCCTATCTCAAAACGGCGGATCCGATGCCGATGCTGCGTCCTCCCGAACTGATCTCCCCCGATGAGATCGGTGAGATGGTCGCTCTCCGTAGTGGTGGAACTGCCGTGGTGCGCTTTCGACGGGGCAAGTTTCTGATCTCAATCAAGGTCCTTAAGCTGCTCGATCCAGCAGAGCCCGGGAGGCAGGATGCTTTCGCTGCTCTGCCTGATGACAGCAACAGAGACTCCTGAGGGGGAGCCAAGACTCAGCTTGGTTGAGCAGGTCGTGCCTGCCAGGATCTGCCCAGTTCAGTGAGGGTTTTCTCCGGTCCACAGAGGCTGAGCAGAGGAGACTGGAGATGGCGCCTGGCTGCCTGCTGAAGGTCATCGCTGCCCATCGCTTCGATCGCTTCGAGATTGCGAAGGTCCTGGTCATCGGGCAAGCCAAGTCCTCTGAGCTGGGCACGACGTTCGGCCCGTTGTCCGGTGGTCTGGCAGGAATGGGCGAGATGGCCGCGGAATTTCGCCTTCGCCAGGGCCATGTCTTCAGCTGAGAGAGTGCCACTGCTCATCTCCCACCAGCTCTCCAGCAGCAGGCTGAGGCTCAGTTGTGCCCTGTCCTCACTTGTGGAGGCATGAAACACAAACGGAGCCGCGGCCCGACGTGCCGGGTGGTGAACCCCCACGTCATAGGCCACACCATGCTCCTCCCTCAATCGCCGGAAGAGCAGGCTGGACATCCCCTGGCCAAGAT
>DASCPR010000083.1:0-3121 GCA_036012625.1 Prochlorococcaceae cyanobacterium Fu_MAG_50 | reverse complement strand
AGATGAAGGTGGGGGATGGCGATGACACGGCGCTGCTGGATCTGCTTTCAGGGGAGGGGGATCTACCGAGTGAGCAGCTGGAGGAGGAGTGCCTGAAGGGGGATCTGGGCACGATGCTGGATCAGCTTCCGGATCTGCATGGCCGTGTGCTGCGCATGCGCTATGGGGTGGACGGAGAGGAGCCGATGAGCCTGACAGGGATTGCCAAATCCCTGGGGATGAGTCGTGACAGAGCTCGTCGGATCGAGAGAGATGGGCTGGAGCGGCTCCGCCTTGCACCGAAGGATTTGCAAGCCTATTCAGTTGCTTGAGCAGGAGTTGCTTGGGCAGGAGTGGCTTCAATGGGAGCGGCTTAAACGGAGTGGCTTCAATAGTCAGCAAAGCCCGCTTCTTAAGGCGATAGAGAGAGCCCACAGATAAAAATTTCTATTCAACTGCTCTTGGCTTGCAGTTTTCAACTGGCCATTGCTCAACTATCAGTGGATTGCATTGATAGCAGGAGCTGATCAGAAGAATTCGTCGTAATTATCGAAGTCAACAGCTTTGAAGTTACCTGCTTCAACCTGACCCATCAGGCGTTTAATCTGAATCCAGAAAGCTACTCCAGTTAACACTGAAACAAGTGAACCAATCAGCAGAGAGGGGCCATAGGCAAAGTCAAAAACCTCCATTGATCCTGCGATGAGCAGGGTCACGCCAAAAACAACGCCCAAGTAGCTGATCGTTGTTCCGATGCTGGCAAGTGGTAGCAGGGGCCGCTGATCCTCTTTCCAACCATTGAGTTTATTTTCCACAAGCCGGGCGAAGTTGAGGGCGCTGAGCAGGCTGATGGTCAGACCAAGACCCATCAGCAGGTATTCGGGCTGGGCTATTGATGCATAGGCGGGTATCGCCTCCTCGCTGCTGATTCCAGCGAACATTTCGTTGAGGGAATCCATGTCAGCTTCTTCAAGATTCCCTGGTGCTTGGTTGGCGAGGTTGCCGATCACCAGGCTGAGACTGTTCAACATGGCTGCGTTGGCTGAGGTGGTGATGTTTTCGCTGACCTTAAGAGACTCTTCTGAGCCATGCTTCAGGCTGCCAGCGGATTGAGTCGCTGGACAAGGCTGCTGGCCATCTGACGCGGGCTGAATGTTCTGCGCAGCAAACCCATCAGCGCAGTGATTTCAGCGGTGCTGATTCGATCATTTCTGATCAGCGTCAGCAGCAGACGCCGGCGCAGGTCTGAGCCATCCCGGCTCAACAGGAGGCGCAGCCCAGCTCCTGCGACGGGAATGAGTTCCGCTCCGGAGGCCGGGGTTTCCTGGCCGATCACCTGCAGCAGACTTTCGAGGCGCTCAAG
This sequence comes from Prochlorococcaceae cyanobacterium Fu_MAG_50, assembly GCA_036012625.1. Lineage (GTDB taxonomy): Bacteria > Cyanobacteriota > Cyanobacteriia > PCC-6307 > Cyanobiaceae > DASCPR01. The sequence continues at coordinate 1,779 of DASCPR010000083.1, read as the reverse complement.
GCGCAGCCGTCCCTCTTCGTCAAAGATCACCTCCAGCAACTTGTCGCGCATCTCACGGGTGTCGCCAGCCAGCAGTCGCCTGGCGACATAGGGGTAGGCCACGGAAATGATCTTGAACTCTGGATCCAGTCTCAGAGCCAGGCCTTCCTGGCTCACCACGGCGCGGATGATCAGGGCGAACCGGGCCGGCACCCTGAACGGGTAATCAAACATCAGTTCTGAAAACCGGTCTGTGATCGCCTTGAAGTTGAAGGATTTGACTGAATCCCCGAGAGCACCGCCGAGGACCTCCTCAAGTGCAGGCAGGATCGGCGTCAGGTTGCAGTTCCGGCTTAGAAAGCCAAGGGTCTGAAAGTCTTCGGCGAGGCCCTCGAAATCACGATTGATCAGATGCACCACGGCCCCGGTGAGTGTCAGTCGATCTGAATCACTGATCGAATCCATCATGCCGAAATCGACATAGCCCACGTGGCCAAGCTCGCCGCTGCGTCCTTGCAGGGCGAAAAGGTTGCCTGGGTGGGGGTCGGCGTGGAAATAGCCGAATTCAAGAAGTTGCTGCAAACCGCTGATCACACCTGTACGTATCAGGGCGCTGGGGTTGAGGCGCTGGGCCTCCAACTCCTCGCGTTCGCGCATCTTGGTGCCCTCAATCCAGCTGGTGGTGAGCACATGTCGGGACGACAGCAGCCGTTCCACCCTGGGAACTGTGACGGTGGGATTGCCGGCAAACAGGCCGGCGAAGCGTTCAGCATTGTCGGCTTCCTGCTCATAATCGATTTCCTTGAACAGACTGCGACCGAATTCATCGATGATGTCGCCAAGGCCGAAACCAAGATTCAGAGGCAGAAACGGAGCGCAGAGCACTGCAAGTAATCGGATCAGAACAAGGTCACGTCTGAGGATGAAGGGCAGTGCAGGTCGCTGTACTTTCACCGCCACCCAGTGATTGCTCTGCAGGCGAGCCTTGTAGACCTGGCCAAGACTCGCTGCTGCAACTGGTGCTTCAGGGAAGTCTTCGAACAGCTCCCCGGCCGCTGCCCCCAGGTCCTTTTCGATTCTTGCCAGCGCGATTTCGTGGGAAAACGGTGGCAGGTCGTCCTGCAGTTTCGTCAGTTCCTCCAGCCAGTCCCTGCGAACGAGGTCTGGACGGGTTGAGAGGGCCTGGCCAACCTTGATGAAACAGGGCCCCAGATTGGTCAGGGTTTTGAGCAATCGGCCTGCGAGTCTTCTCTGGACCTTCTCGTCCTGGCTGGAACCCTGCACAAGAATGACAACCACCAGCACTGACAGGGAGCTGATCACCCTGATCAAGCGCGGGATTGCGATCCAAGGCCGCAACAGCAGCCAGAGCAGATCACGGTTTGCGTCATAGCGCGGCGGCTTGTCTTCGTCCGCCCCTGGGGACGGTGGGTGGGAGGCCGACAAGGGAGAGGAGGATTGCTTCAGGTTGAGACTCTAGAAAAAGTTTGCAGATATTTCTGAGTGGCAGGGGATCGGCTGTTGAACCCTGCAATCAAGAGGGGCAGGTTGTTGGTTGGTTTGCAAAGCAGGCTGTCTGACCTTCTTAGCGAACAAACAGGTCATCGGAGCTTGCGCAAAGAGCTGCAGCCCAGGCTTTGAATCCTCTGGTCTGCTCAATCTGTTCAGGAAAGCTGTTGCCCTTGAAAGAAGCGCAATGGTCCAATGGATCCTGATGGCACTGATTTCGCTCCTGACTCGCCGGTTTGGCTGCAGCCTTCACCTGCCGGCCCATCGCAGAGGTGCAGGCCTGCCAGATGA
>DASCPR010000082.1:0-2946 GCA_036012625.1 Prochlorococcaceae cyanobacterium Fu_MAG_50 | reverse complement strand
TATCTGAAGTGATTCAATAATTGTTTTTGAAGCAAGTATTGTCTTTTGACTTTAACGCAGATTGCTTTTTAGCGGATTCACCCTGTTAGCCTTTTCACCACGATTGCTAGGATATTTATTGGTATTCCGATGTTGTAGATAGAGATCAGCATTGTGGGGTTTGTTGTAACTTTTTCGGTACCTATTGATGGCTGAATGAATTTTGCGCAATCATAGCTCTGGGTGCCCCTTCGTTGAAAGGTCCTCTTTTTCTCCACCAGGATCAAGTTTGCTCAACTGTGAGTTGTTGAATCAGCATCCCTGTCTTTGCTGACTTGACCTTTTTGCTCGTCTAGTGTTTGACGATGTGGCTGAGGGTTCGAGTAGGAAATAGCTCACCACACTCGCCGAGGCCAGGGTTAGCAGCAGGTGATCCAGCCAGCCGAAAGCAACGCCCATACCGATGACCGTGATCTTCACGTTGACAGTGATCATCAAAATCAGAAATATGCCCAGAATCAACGAAGGCATGGTTTGATTCAGTTGACGTTGCTGCCAGAGCCTGATCAGCAGTGGAATCAGTATCAAGGTGGAGACCCCATGCAACACGCGCATCGAAAGATCACTGTGCAAATGGGGTGTGATCGCTGCCCAGAGATTGACTGGAATCATCAGTGAGCAGATGATCAGGTAAACGATCATGGTGTTCAGGGGGTTGAGGAGCAGAGGGGTGGAAGCCTGATGGTGAAGCAACTGCCTTGATCAAGCTTGCTGTTCACCGTGATCGTGCCTCCCATTCCTTCAACTAACAGTTTCACCACGGAAAGGCCTAGGCCGGATCCCCCATTCGGGGGAGAGTTGCTCGCTCGAAAGAAGCGATTGAAGATTTTCTCCGTTTCCGCTTCTGGAATGCCGATACCATGGTCTTCCACTTCGATCTGCATCATCTCTTGTTGATAGGTCAGTCGCAGGGTCACCGGTCGCCCTGGGGGGGAATACTTATCGGCGTTTTCGATCAGATCAAGCAGAATCTGTCTCAGACGGTCTGGGTCAGCTCGGCAGAGCATGTGCCGAGCACCAAGGTCTTGGGGTAGCTCAAGTCTGAGGGGCCTTTTGATGTTGCTGCTCGCGATCTCCACTGCCTGCTGCAGTAGATCAGACAAACGCAGTGCCTGATTGCTGAAATTCAGTCTTCCTGAATCACTCCTGGATAGATCGAGAAGATCATCTAGCAGGTTTTTGACGCGTGTGCTCTCCTCTTCTGCAGTGCGTAGCCCCTTGATCTGTTCTTCCCTGAGGTTGTCGCCACGGCGCAGGGTGCGGTGCAGGTAGCCCTTGATGATGGTCAGTGGGGTGCGTAGCTCATGGCTGACAGCACTGACAAATTGTCGTTGTTGATCCCAGGACTGGGAGAGACGTTCGAGCAGTTCTCGGTAAGTGTTGGCGAGTTGCGCCACCTCCGTGGGTGCGTTTTTGAGCTTGATCGATGAAGTCTGCAGAGTCTTCGCCGTGATGTTCTCCGTCATCTCGCTGAGTTGCCTGAGCGGTTTCACGATGCGTTTCACCAGCCATGACACGCACGACAGGGTGATCAACAGGCAGGTTCCCCAGATCAGAATCATCCAGGCGAGGTAATTGCTGAGCATTTCTCTGTTGCTGGCGATTTCTGCCGCCACCCAGAGACCCCTCCCCGAGGGGAATACTTTGTGCAGTTGGCTGAGGTAATCCTGCTCGTTGAGCCTGTATTGGGTGAACAGACCCTCGACTCTTGTTGGGTTGGCCGCCATGGCGGCCTCGATGACCATGGGTGGAAACGATGGGTGATCCCGATCCAGCAGCAGCAGGCTGCCATCCTTTTGCTCAATCCAGAGGCTGATCCTCCAGGAGGAATGCAGTGTCAGCTCGTTGCGGATTGTCTGGAGTGTGGCGTTGCTGAGTGTCTGGGGTGAGTTGGGACGGAATGCACCCGTTTTTTGTTCTAAAAGACAGCCCTCAATGGCTTCAGCACTGCGAATCAGCTCAACTCGCTTCTCGCGGTTGAGATTGCGGTCGCTCACCCAGAGGCCGGCAAAGGATGCGCCGGTGAAGCCCAGGAATACAGCTACGTAAGTGGCGAGCTGGAGCTGACCCTGGAGGCTGCCCAGCAACTTTGTTCGCCAATCGCTGCTCTTTGCACCCATTCATCCATCCTCGATCCAGGAATCGACCTGATCAGCAAATCTTGAAGCCTGGGGCTGCTCCGGCAAGTCGGCTGTTTCGGCAAGTCGGCTGCTCCAGCAAGTTGGCTGTTTCGGCAAGCAAGAATGACCAGGCTTCTCCCTGCTCCTCTCTAGCCGTGTGCGCCGCTCAGTCCATCAACGCTCTGCCACGGCGCAGCCTTTCGGCGCGAATGGCGCGCTGGGGCGTTGTGATCGTCAGCATTTATGTGCTTGTGGCCCTGATCACCCCAGCGTTGGTGCATTTCGGTGTTCTGCCAAATCCCAATGCCGGGCTTGATAACCCCATCTATGCGGCGCCTTCCTGGAGTCATTGGTGTGGCACCGATCGTCTTGGTCGGGATGTCTGCGTTCGAACTCTCGAGGGCAGCGGTGTTGCCCTGCAGGTGGTTCTGCTGGCCGTGGCCCTCGCCCTGGTTGTTGGCGTGCCCCTGGGAATGGCCAGTGGTTATTTAGGTGGTGCTGTTGATCGTGTTCTGGTTCTGCTGATTGAGACGCTCACGGCTGTGCCGGTGATTTTGCTCGCTGTGGTGCTGGCTTTTCTGCTCGGTCGGGGAATTCCCAATGCGGCAGCGGCCCTCTGCGTGGTTTACGTGCCTCAGTATTTCCGAGTGGTGCGCAATCAAACGGCCCAGGTGAAAGCGGAACTTTTCGTTGAGGCAGCCCGCTCACTTGGTGCCGGCCCCGCCTGGATCCTGAGGAAATATCTGCTGCGCAATGTGATCACTTCCGTGCCGGTGCTGCTGACCCT
>DASCPR010000081.1:0-1561 GCA_036012625.1 Prochlorococcaceae cyanobacterium Fu_MAG_50 | reverse complement strand
GCCCATGGCCGGGCACGCATTCTTGAAGTGCGTACAGAACGGCTGCGAGCACGACTGAATGACGGGCAGGTGGTGGTGGTGGCTGGCTTCCAGGGCACCAGTCAGAGCAGTGGCGGAACTGCAGAGATCACCACCCTCGGGCGAGGGGGATCTGACACATCGGCTGTGGCCCTGGCAGCAGCACTGCAAGCTGATGCCTGTGAGATCTACACCGATGTTCCAGGAGTGCTCAGCACCGATCCCCGCAAGGTGCCTGAAGCCAAGCTGATGGAGGAGGTGAGCTGTGATGAAATGCTGGAACTGGCGAGCCTCGGAGCTGCGGTGCTGCATCCCCGTGCTGTTGAAATCGCCCGCAACTATGGGGTCAACCTGGTGGTGCGATCCAGCTGGAGCGATGCGCCAGGAACACGACTCACCACACGCAAAGCTCGACCTTTAGGCCGCGAAGGGCTTGAACTGGGGCGCCCAGTGGACGGTATTGAGCTGATCGAGCATCAGGCTGTTCTGGCCTTGTCTCAAATCCCCGACCAACCTGGTAATGCAGCGAAGCTTTTTGAAACCCTTTCCGCAAGTGGTGTGAATGTCGATCTGATCATTCAGTCGACCCATGAGGGCAACAGCAACGACATCACCTTCAGCGTCAATGAAGCAGAGCTAAGCCATGCTCAGCAATGTTGTGAAAAATTGATGAAAGACCTAGGGGGCGAGCTTGGCGCCGAAGGCGGCATGAGCAAACTCAGCATCAGTGGTGCCGGGATCATGGGGAGACCAGGGATTGCCGCGCGTCTCTTCCAGACCCTGTCCCGGGCGGGAGTCAATCTGAGATTGATAGCAACCAGTGAAGTGAAAGTCAGTTGTGTGATTGAGGCCTCCCTGGGTAGCAAAGCCTTGCGGGCGGTGTGTGAAGCCTTTGAGATCAGCGACCATCAAGTCGCCATCAATCCCCAGGTGAATGGCAGAGGTGAACCGGAAGTGCGCGGTGTAGCCCTGGATCGGGATCAGGCACAACTGAATGTTCGTTATGTACCGGACCGGCCAGGTACAGCAGCAGCCCTATGCACAGCTCTGGCGGAGAACAACATCAGTCTTGACTCCATCGTTCAATCAGAACGTCAGCACGAGGATGGCAGCCGTGACATCAGCTTCACGCTGAAGCGGAGCGACAGGGCCAGAGCTGATCAGGCCCTGTTTCCATTACTTGCTCTCTGGCCTGGAGCAAAGCTGGAGGATGGCAAGGCGATCGCCCGGGTAAGCGCTGTAGGCGCGGGGATGCCGGCAACTGCAGGAACCGCAGGAAGGATGTTTCGCGCACTGGCAGATTCTGGAATCAACATTGAGATGATTGCAACCAGTGAAATTCGCACGAGTTGTGTAGTCAATGAAAAGGACGGAGTAAATGCTGTGAAGGCAGTTCACCAAGGCTTTAACCTGGGCCAATCATGATGCTAATATTAGCCATATTGGATGGCAGGACGTAAAGGATGGACAAAAACCAATCTAACGAGATGAGCCTTTAATCAAGATAAAGTGTAAGGAGAAGATGGATAACTGAATTCATCAA
>DASCPR010000080.1:0-3755 GCA_036012625.1 Prochlorococcaceae cyanobacterium Fu_MAG_50 | reverse complement strand
TGGGGAGCGTGATGGTGGTGATTCAAAACCGTTGCCCTCTGTCTTCCAAGGGTGAACCTGCCGAGAGAATTTCGGCACCGGGCTTGGCTGGATGGATTCGCAAGGCAGGAGCTGATTGGCTTGCCATCTCAGCAGCCCTTGTGAAGGCTTCAGGGCTGAAGATTTGATCTTGTCTTGGCTCACTGTTTGGATTCAATTTGTAGATTTTCTGGCCTTGCAAAGGAGACTTTGCAAGGGAGGCGATGCAAGGGAGATTGTTCTCAATGCATGGCTTCAGGATCCTGTTGCTGAAATGCCCTTTTTCCTTGCCTGGGTAAGCATCCCCGCAGGAGATGTTTACCCAGGCAAGCTTCTTGATTGAAAGAAGCTGCGTCAATGTTGAAGGATTAAGACTGGCTTGCCAGTGGTTGTTTGGCGGTTTGAGGATGCATTCCTGCCCGGCAAGGATCGGCATGTTGATTGTCAATAATTGAATTCTTTGCGCTGGAATCGGCTGCTTGTACACGGAGACTCCTGGCAGTGGCGAGGCCCATGGACGCACTCCCGCAAAGTTCAATTGAGCTTCCCTGCCCTCTCTCTGCCGGCTGGGAGATCGTGCGCACGATCAGTCTTGCCAAGCATGGCTCTGATGGGCAGCCCCTCGGCGGATTTTCTGCTGCCGCCTATGTCCATCAAAAGGATCGTCTCTGGCTATTGAGCGATTCTTCGCGGGCCCATCTTGTGCCGTTCACGGGCCTGGCGGCGTCCATCAGCAGGTCGGCTGAATCTGTGAGCCTGCGGCCTGGGGCTCCCCTGATGCTGCGTGAGCAGGATGGATCGCTTCTGCCCACTTTTGATGGGGAGGGATTGGTTGTGGATGGTGGTCTGGCCTGGATCACCAGCGAGGGGCATCCCCTTGCGGATCGCTCTGCCCGTCTGGTGCGTTTCTCCCTGGAGACTGGTCGCCTGGTGGCGGAACTTCCTCTGCCAGTGGGCTGGGTCAGGGCAGACGGTGAGGGCCTGGCCAGCAATCAAGGCCCTGAATCATTGACGCGCTTGCCCGGTGGAGATCTGCTGCTTGCCGCTGAAGCCCCTCTGCTTCAGGACCGGTCTACTGGGTTCGGGGCCAGGCCTGTTGCCTGGGTTCGGCTTGCGCAGACCGATGGCAGTGGCCAGCCGGAGGAGAGGGCTCGGTTGCTGTTGCCAGCAGAGGGTCAGGGCTGGGGATTGACGGAATTACTGGTGTTGCGATCTTCCGCCAAAATGCTGGCGCTGGTGCGTGGTTTTGAACTGTTTCGGGGCTGGTCGATGCGGCTCCAATTGCATGATCTGCCGTCGCGACAGGCATCGGCGTCGCCGCCTCTTCAGCCCTTGCTGGGATGGGATCTGAACGTTGATGGGCTGCCCTCAGACAACTGGGAGGGGATGACGCTGGGGCCGCCAATGCCGGATGGACGTAGCACTGTGGTGCTTGTCAGTGATGACAATTTCAGCCCTTTGCAGACAAGCTGGGTTGCCGTTATCGCGCCGCGGTGGAAATCAGCCTGTCCGGGGCTTGCCGGTCACAAGCTGAAGCCAGAGCTGATTGATTGAGGCGAGCAGTTCCCCTGGCCGCTTTGGGCTGGGTGATGTTTTGGCTGATGCCTTGATCTGAATCAGCTTCTGCTGGCTCTTTCTGAAAGCCGACTTTGCTGACGAGCCCCCTGATCAAGACCTGGCACCAAGGCAAGGGAGGCGATCAGACCCAGAAGGATGATCATCAGTGCCGGCATCAGTGATTCCGAATAGCGTTCATCGCCTGCGTACTGGAACAGCCGCACAGCAAGGGTGTCGAAATCAAAGGGCCTGAGCACGAAGGTGAGGGGCAGTTCCTTGACGGTGTCAACGAAGACGAACAGGGCGCCGACCAGCAAAGGCCCCCTGATCAGGGGCAGGTGAACCCTTCGCAGCACAGCAGGCCATCGGCATCCCAGTCCCATGGCGGCTTCATCCAGGTTGGGGGAGAGTCGTTCAAAGGCTGCATCGAGGCCACCTTTGGATACGGCAAGGAAGCGATCGCTGTAGCCCCAGAGCAGCAGCAGGATTGGAGCAAAGTTCCATAGGCCGACACTGAAAGGCATCAGGGCAATGGCCAGCACTGCGCCTGGAATCGCATAGCCGATGCCGGAGAGGAAGGAGAGACTCCGCATCCATTTGGTCGGTTGCCAGCGTTTTGCGATCGCTAGCAACAGGCTTGCCAGCACAGTCAGTCCGGCGGCAGCAAGGGCAAGTGCGAAGGTCCTTCCAGTCAGTTCCAGCAGGTCTGTGGCCCAGTAGGGGTTCTGTAGCTGGAGTTTTGCCGGTGTGAGCTGCTCCAGGTTGATCAAGGCCCAGAACAGGGGGATCCCCAGAGTGAAGATGGGTGCAATCAGCGCCAGGATCTGAGCCAGCAGCGCCCGGAGCCCCATCAGGGGCCAGGCGGGGGCCTGTCCTCCGGCAGCGCCCTCGGTCCAGCGTCGACTTCTGCTGCGCAGGCTTTTCTCGTAAGCGACCAAAGCCATCACGATGATCAGGGCGACCAGAGCCAGGCCAATGGCCCCTGCAGGGTTGCTTTCTGCTTGCCAGATTTCAACGATTCCGTAAGACAGGGTCTGGATGTTGAGCAATTCCACGGCTCCCAGCTCGTTAACCACTTCCATGCCCATCAGGGCGACGCCAGCTCCGATTGCTGGTAGTGCCATCGGCAGGGCGACTCGTCGGAAACTTTCCCATGGACCTACTCCAAGGCTGCGACAGGCCTCCAGCTGGCTTTCCCCACAGACGGAGAAGCTCTCCGTACTCAGCAGGAAGACATAGGGGTAGGTGGTGAGGGCCATGATCACGATCCCCCAGCCCATGCCGTGGATGGTGATCCCCTGAAGGCTGCCCATGTCCAGCAGGATTGCCGAAAGCAGATAGGCGGGGGTGGCCAGGGGCAGAACCTGGGCAATGCGCAGAATGCGGCGGCCCGGGAAGCGGCAGTTGGCCAGCAACCAGCCATTGGCGGTGCCAAGCATTCCCCCCAGTAGGGCGGTTCCCAGCAGCAGAACCAGGGTGCCCTTGATCTGTTGAAGACCATCCACTCCCAGGCCGGCTGAGCCACGGATCAATCCCCTCAAACCTTCCCAGATCAGACCGATTAGCGGCCAGAGAACAAGGAGCGCCAGCAGTGCTGCCATGGCGCTGAGAAGGATGCGACCAGGTTGCCAGGAGTTTGTCGGGCTCCTCAGTGCCGGTTTGGGCAAGGCATGTCGTGACTGATTCATCGAAGCGTCACGGTCAGGCGTTGATCAGGATCGTCAATACTTCTTGGTGCTGAAACTCTGCTCAGCTGTTGTAAAGCCAATGGATGATCAGACCTCTTTGAATTGAGACTCCACCCAGGCAGGCGTGCGGGCGGCTGTTGATCGTGCACAGACAGTAAACGGCTTGAAAAGAAGGAGATTGCTGATGTCTGGGAGGTGTGAAGATGGTTTTTCAAAAACCAGGTGTGAGAACCCATTTCGACAGGAACAAGGACACAGCCCAGAACTGTTTGAGTGATTATTGATACACAGCCTGGAATCTAAGGCTGCCATCCAGATACGTATTCCCAGGGTGATCGATCAGCCCTGCGGGATTCAGTTGCGGCGCTCTCGAACGGGAATAGGCACGAGAGCAGGTTCCATCAGCCCACCACCGCTGTTGTCGTCGTCGGAATCAGCAAGGAGCAGAAAGGCCAGCATCAAAAGAGCCATCACAATGACTGCTGACAGGAG
>DASCPR010000079.1:0-5897 GCA_036012625.1 Prochlorococcaceae cyanobacterium Fu_MAG_50 | reverse complement strand
CAGCTGATTGTTCCAGAACAGGCTCAGTCAAGAAGGCTTTTGATTGCCTCTTCTGATCAGCATGCACCGCTGTTGAATCTCAGAATGGCAATTTCACCACATCAGGGGTCTCTCCTAGGACTTCGCCGATCCAGCGTGCATGGGTTACGGCTCCTTCGTGGGTGTGGAATGTCCAGGCTGTCTCTGGAGACGTGACCCCCTCAATCTGTTGGTCGTTCTGATTCACTCCTAGATAGGTCCCTGAGAGTTGGCATCGGAGGACATAACGTTCTGCATATGAGATCGTCATCGAATGATCAGGTCAGAGACTCTCTTTATAAGCCATAGAAAAGCACATGCAATTACCCAACCATTGTTTTCCTAAAGCTTTTCGTTGCGCAGCGTTGAAAGGACGGATTCACGCCTCCAGTACAGCTCTGCAGGTGTTGGAAGCAAGCTTTGATGCCCGCCATTTTTAAACCAGGGGGTTGGCTCAGGTGTGAGACCCTTGTTTGTCAACCCCCATCTCTCGTTCAGATAGTTGCGAACCAGTTCGTCCCTGGCAGGTTCTGCTCGTTGCCAGTGCACCAGAGCGAAGCTGATCGGTCTGATCAGCAGAACCGCGATCCGTGGGGGGGGATTCTCCTGGTTTTGGTTTTCAATGGGTTCTTCAATCAGTTCCTCAATGCGTTCCTCCTTGATGAACAATTTCAGCTCTGAGGACTCTGCCTGGCTATCGAGTGAGTATTTATGCAGATAGAGTTGACGGGCTTTTGGGAAGATCGGGGCAGGGGCTCTGCTCATCAGCTGCTCAAAAGCACTGCGCAGGGAGGAATCAATCATGGCCGGGCTGCTTTTGATTGAGTTCAGTGTCTTTCCTGGAGAGGAACGTTGATCCCATGAGAGAATAAAGCCACTTTGACAACCGGATAGGCCATGGCACTTCGGCGGTCGCTCTTCAGGTTAATAGCCCTGGATGGAAATCCTCATCCAGTGCTTGATGCACCCTACGAGTCGATGGAAGCCGCTTTGGCGGCTGCACAGGATTGGTGTTCAGGACAGGGAATGCATTGCGCCTTGAGGCAGCGCGGAATTGGTATAGAGCAAATGACTCAGAACGGTTCGTGGCGAACTGTTCATTACCCTTTGAGTTGCCTCAGTCCGGTTGCTTCTCAGGCGTTCCCTCACCCGGGTTGATGTCCTGAAGGCTTTTCCTTGCCTCGATGCCATCAACAGAACAGGCCATCAACAAAACAAGAATCAGCAGAACAGGACATCAACAAATCAACAGATGTCATCTCAGCTGCCGTTATCTCCATATCAATCAACCGATCAAACAGGGTTTTGATTGAATCAGCATGGTTTTTCGTCGACTTGATCTCAATCCCATCGGGCCAGGGCTCTTCTGGTTGATGGATCGTTGAGGATTTTGTCACCCCCTTCAGCCTTTGGAGCAGAGAGTGGAGGCTGAATGCGTGAACTTGAACGACAGCTCGAGTTGGATCTCTCTGCAGTGACCCTGATCAGCGTTTTTTCCGCTTGATGGCCATACTGAGCGGAATTAGTCCCATCGCCAGATATTCGGCAAATCCTGGCGCAAATTCAGAGGCAATTCCCATGACGAAAAAATAGAGGAAGAAAGCTGCGCCCCGGATTCTGCCCAGTTCCCAAGACTCTTTATGCTGCTTATTTGCGGCTTCTTCAAGCAGCTGAGGTGTTTTCCAGGCATGACGGGCAATCAGCCAGCCGATCCCGCTGATCCAGGCCATGGTCCACCAGTAGAGCAAGCCAACACCGCCAATGCCTGGAATTAGGTCACTGCGGGGGGCTGAGCCATACATGGCTGCGGGCCAAGGTAAAAAGACAATGCCCATCAGCCAAGCGGTATTGAGCCATAGGATTGTTGTGTCATAGGTTCTCATGATATTGAAGACTTGATTGTGCTTAAGCCATAGAATCATCACCACGATGAAGCTAAGGGCAAATGCAAATATTTGAGTGGAGTTATCTGACACTACACTCCATACAGACTGATCAGCTTTTGGCCCTTCTATATCTGCAAGTGGCAGTAATTGCAGTGTAATTGCAATGGCAACTACCGCGTCTGTGAAGTTGATCAGCCGGTCGAATGCTCGCTGCTGTATAGGTGTGATCAGAACTTGTTCTTGTCTCATCAGGTTTCTGCGGTGCCTCGACCGTAGCGCTTTTCAACAGAAAGACTCAATCTCTATTTTGTCTCTCTGCTTGCTCCACTGGAGATGAAATTTGAATTGGAATCACCATGTTCACTGGCTTTTAGTTCGCAGGCAATGTGGCGTTCTGTTGGCTTGATTAGGGCCTTGTTTAACAGAAATCTCCTTTTTGCTGAGACTTGATATGCCTGCCTCTTGTTTGATCGGCAGGCTTTGGCCCCCGGCGACTGTTGGGGCTGTATCAGGTCGAAAACCGAAGGACATTGGCGAAATCGTCACGAGCAAGCGTAGGCTTGAGTCTGGTGGGTCTAAAGGTGAGAACAGTTGAGCTTGTTGCTGCGCTTTCGATCTGGCTTGCTGGGGCTTTCTCTGCTCGGGGTCACCTGGTCCGCTCCCGCCCTTGCCAATACCTGGGAGCAGATCAGTCGATACTCCTCGGTTCTGCGTGAATCAGGTACGGCAACCCTGGTGGCAAGGGATTGTCCGGAGGCGCTCCTGGGAGCCTTTCATGCCGGTCGCAATGCCGTGCTGCTCTGTGCCAACAACCTCAGCGACGACCCTGAACTGGTCTGGACTGTTCTGGCCCATGAATCAGCCCATGCGATGCAGAAGTGCAATGGCAATCCCTTGCTAGCTGATCATCAGCTTGATCAGGCGATGAACTTTCTCCAGGAAACCTCTCCGGTGGCCTTGCAGGAATTGCGTCTTTATCACCAGAGCCAGAAACGTGAGGAGATCGAGGCTCGCCTCGTGCAGGGGCTTCCGGCTGCGGAAGTGGAAAGTCTCTACCGGCAGTTTTGTCACAAACGTCCTTTCCAGCGCTAATCCAGAGATCTCCATTGCGGAAGGCGCCATGGAAGAACAACCAATCACGCCGCTAACCGGACCAGTCCTTGATGCTGATGGTCGGCTTACCTATGTGGGGGTTGATGGACGCAGGTACGTGGTGGTGGAAAGCCTGGATCTGGACCCTGCCTCTTCGCTTGAATTGATGGAGGAACTGCGGCAGTCCAGTCCGTTGTTTCAGCAGATTGAGGGTCTCTCTGAAGATTGGTTGAATCGTGTGATTGAGGCCGGTCTTGGTCGGGATGAAGCCTTGTCCCTGCTGCTTGCGACCCTTGAGACTGCATTGGAAGGGCAGGATGGCAAGGAAACGGACGAGGCCGATGACAAGGGCAGTTGAGCTTGCAGCTTCTCTGCTTCCTCAGTGAGAAGGCAGGGTGCTGTCTACGGTGAGCAAACTGACAAGAGACTGATGGGGTCCAGAAGCGTTGATTACTGGGTGATGACCTGGCTGGGCTTGGTCGGCAATGTGATCGCCCTGCCGATCATTGGCCTGGTGGCGTTCGCCAATCCGGAGATAAGGGTGGTGAATATCAGCATGGCCTTCGGTATCGCCTGGCCAGCTGCGGTGGTGGGCATTGTTGCCGCTTCAGGCTTGCTGGCCCAGCGTCAATGGGCGGTGATCCTTGCGATTGTGGCGCTGTCGATGTCTCTGGCATCGGCATTCCCATACGCCATCGTCCGTTTGTTGTTGGTCGGGGATGTTGGTTTCAGTGGGCTGTCGATGCTGCTGGCTGTGGTCAATCTGTTGGCGTTGCTCTACTGGTGCCGGCCTGAGCATCGCTGGGGAGGACGCCTTTGACGCTGAGCAGCTCTCGCAGACTCTGCCTTTCTGCATCGGCATGGCCCCTTGAGCCGCGATGCCGCTGGCCTGGAGCCCCTGGCTTGAGCACAGGTCTTGCCGTTGAGCAAAGGTCTTGCCGTTGAGCAAAGGGTTGTGCCTTTGAGCAAAGGACGTGGCTGATGAGCACAGCTCTTGGGCTTGAGCAAAGAGGCTTGGCTTTGAGCAGGGTGAGAGTCCTCTATCAGGATCCATGGTTGATGGCGGTGCAAAAACCCCATGGCCTGCTGAGCCAACCCGGACTTGGCTCAGACCAACAGGACTCCCTGATCAGTCGACTCCAACAGGTCGATGGTCAGCTGCGTCTTGTGCATCGTCTTGATCGCGATACCTCCGGGATCCTGCTGCTTGCCAGGGGGGCGGAATGCCTGCGGCGCTGCAGCACCGCTTTTGCGTCCCGCAAGGTTCGCAAGCTCTATGTGGCTGATGTTCAGGGGCGTATGGAACGAGGCTCTGGGTCAGTGATCTCTCGTCTGGCTCGCCTGCAACGGGATCCGCCCCGTTATGGCCAGCATCCAAAGGGGAGGCCATCCCAGACCCGCTGGCGCCTGATTGAGGCCAATGACCAGGTCAGCCGCCTCTGGCTTTGGCCGTTGACGGGACGCTCCCATCAACTGCGCGCTCATCTCAGCGGCATCGGCCATCCGATTCTCGGTGATCCGATCTATGGCGCCTCCCAGACCGCTGCGCGGATGCACCTCCATGGGATGGCCTTGACGTTTCGCCATCCGTTCAGCGGCGAGAGGCTGAAGCTGCGTTGCAACGTGCCTTTCCCTGGACCCAGGTGTGTCAGCGTTGAAGCAGGTCTTGAGGGCAGCGCTGTTCAATCACCTGGTCTTTGAACTGTTCACTAAATCCCTTTGCAGAAGCCAACCCTTTGACCAGTTCGCCTGCTGCTCTCTTCAGAAGTTCAGCGGCTGCGATAAAACCGACTGCTTTTACTGATCAACCTTTGATGGCTTGCAGATTTCGATGATGAAAAAAGAGGCATCTTGCTGGGCTGGTGTGATTGCTGGGGCCTGTGGCCTTGCGATTGCCTTTGGAGTGGTGCGCTTTGACTTTGGCCTGCTTGGCAGGTTGATGAGTGATTTTCACTGGATTGCGCCTTCGGGGATCGGCGATTTGTCAGGTTTGAATCTGGCTGGATATCTAACAGGATGTTTGCATCAGGCAAGATTAAGAAAACGCAAGAATCTACTTTTGGTTTTGAAAGTTGCACTTGTGGTTGCAGTTCTTTCCTTGTGGTTGGAATCCTTTCAGACAGTCCTTGCTGAACAGGGAATCTGTCGATTCCTGGCTGGATGGGCTGCGGGGCATCTGATGACAGGTTTGCCCCAGTTGGCTTTGTTTGAAGTGCCACAAGCCCACAAGCGAGCCGCGACTGGTGGGGTGATGGCAGGTGGCGGTATCGGTGCGCTTATCGGTGCATTCGCTATCGCTAAGTTTGCCCCTGATTCGCCACAGATGGCCTGGATTGTATTGGCATTGATTTCATCAGTGTTGTCTTTACCTGTGTTCTGGCTCTTGAATCGGAGAAAGGTTCGTCAGCTAGACGATGGGACAAGACCGGAATCGCTGACTCCGCATAAATCTGATCAGAAGCCTGTGATACGTATGCTTCTTGAGAAGCCTTTGTTGGTGCTCCTACTCGGTTATGTGTCTCTGGGAGCGGCTCAGGTGCCAGTGATTCTTTATGAGCCACTGGTCATAAGCGGGCGATTGGGAATTGATTCGGTGGCGACAAGCGATTCACTTGCGATCCTTGGGCTGGGCTCTGCCGCAGGTGCTTTTCTGGCGAGCTGCTTTCCGCGCAAATGGTCAACCTCTTACCTGCTGATTGTTACGTCAGTGCTAGGCCTGATAGGTAATATTTTGTTCCTGTGTGGGCAGAATATGTTTTCAGTCGAGTTGGCTGCTTTTCTTGTTGGTGCATGGTTGTGGGTAATAACAAGCCTGACGTTCCATCGCATTGAGGAACTTTTTGGTGCTGATATGCAGCGGCAGCTCTGGGCATTCTTCTCGTTATTTGCGGGTTCGGCATT
>DASCPR010000078.1:0-14156 GCA_036012625.1 Prochlorococcaceae cyanobacterium Fu_MAG_50 | reverse complement strand
GGTGGTGGTTATCACCTGTTGCAGAGCACCGTTGGCATCGGCTCAGGGGGACTCTTCGGAACTGGAGTCCTCCAGGGTCAGCTGACGAAACTCCGCTTCATCCCTGAACAGCACACGGACTTCATCTTCAGTGCCCTGGGAGAGGAGATGGGGTTTCTCGGATGCCTGCTTGTTGTGACTGGGTTTGCCCTGCTGATGGGAAGATTGCTGCAGGTGGCCAGACAGGCGCGAACCGATTTCGAATCCCTTGTCGTTGTGGGTGTTGCCACCATGATCATGTTTCAGGTGGTGGTGAACATCTTCATGACCATCGGCCTCGGACCCGTCACAGGCATTCCCCTTCCTTTTCTGAGCTATGGGAGGTCAGCGCTGCTGGTGAATTTCATCGCCCTGGGGCTCTGTCTTTCCGTGGCCCGCCGCGGCCGACTCGCCGGAACAGGTTGGTGAGCCCTTTCACTCCCCTCACCGCCATCCAGCAGAGGCTGGCGGAAGGTGTTCCCATCGGCAGGGGGGATGAAGCCACGGTTCGACGCCTCTGGTGGGCCGCTCTCGAAACCCTGCAGGAGGACATCCTGCTGCCCATGGACGTGGCAGGGGGGTTGTGGATGGCCTCACCTCTGCCAGCGCTCTATGAGCCAATCCTGCTGACCAGGCTGCAGGGATGGGTCTGGGCACCGGAGGAACTCGATCATCTGCCCCCCCCTGTCAGCAGCCTTCTCCCCCCCGGGCATGGGGGCCCGAAACCCCGAGGTGGTGCCAGCACGATCAGCCGTTATCAGCATCTGCCTCTGCGTCCGGAAGATGGCCACGATCCCCTGCTGTTGATCATTACGCCGGCCGTTCAGATCGCCCTTGCCCTGCATGGCCAAGCGGAGGAGCGACACCTGCTGATGCGCAGTGATCCCGAGACCCTTGGAGATCTGCTGAGGTTGCTGGATCAACGGCTCAGACATGAGGATCCAGCCAAAGCGAATGCACTGCGACAGGCCCTTGCGGACCTAGGGCCACTGCGGAGCAATGACGAGCTCGGACAACTGTTCTGGCCACGACTGGCTGAGCGAATAGCCGCGATGGCACCAAGTCTCACCCTCCAGCCGATTGCGAATGAACCTGGCAAGGCAGCTCCCAGGGAAGGTTCCGTTGAGGGGCCAGGCGGGGAAATCTCACTTCTGGAAGCGCTCACCCATGAGGTGAGAACCCCCCTGGCCACAATCAGAACGCTGATCCGATCCTTACTGCGACGCAGCGATCTGGCCTCCGTGGTGATCAAACGTCTGCGACAGATTGATGCGGAGTGCACGGAACAGATCGACCGCTTCGGGCTGATCTTTCACGCGGTGGAGCTTGAAAGACAACCGCACGAAACAGCAAGTCTTGCCCGCACCGATCTCGGCAACATGCTGGAGATGCTTGGTCCTGCCTGGAACCAGCAACTGGAACGGCGTGGGATTCAGCTCCATCTTGATCTCACTCCTAATCTCCCCGCCGTGCTCAGTGATCCAGGCCGACTAGAACCGATGTTGGGAGGTCTGATTGACCGCAGCAGCCGCGGCCTGCCCCCGGGTGGCTGCCTCTTTCTGCAACTGCGGGCAGCCGGTCATCGCCTCAAGCTGCAGATCCTCAGCCAGGGCCCTGAAGCCGCCGGCATCGACGCAACCACCCCTGAGCAGACAGCGGAACTGGGACCCGTTCTCAGCTGGAATCCCAGCACTGGCAGTCTGCAGCTGAGCCAGGGGGCCACCCAGAGAATGCTTGCCAGCCTGGGGGGCCGACTCACCAATCGTCGCGATCGAGGCCTGACCGTGTTTTTTCCCATCGACGATCGAACCTGACGATCACCCCAGGGCGAACAGAAGTGTTGACGGGTGTGAAGGCAAGAGCCATGAGTTCCATAGGGCACAAAGCACAGTGCTAATTTCCACCTATCACCGCATGCACAATCCCGAGGTCACTCATGACAGCATCAGCGTTGAAAGGTCAGCTTCCTAAGAACATCGCCAGCACGGGAGGACTGCTGAACTCCGCTGAAACAGAGGAGAAATACGCAATCACCTGGACCAGCCAATCCGAGCAAGCCTTTGAGCTGCCAACAGGTGGTGCGGCGATGATGAACCAAGGTGAAAACCTGATGTATTTCGCCCGCAAGGAACAGTGCCTGGCCCTG
This sequence comes from Prochlorococcaceae cyanobacterium Fu_MAG_50, assembly GCA_036012625.1. Lineage (GTDB taxonomy): Bacteria > Cyanobacteriota > Cyanobacteriia > PCC-6307 > Cyanobiaceae > DASCPR01. The sequence goes on along the minus strand of DASCPR010000078.1, from coordinate 11,992 downwards.
GGAACCCAGCTACGCAATGCCTTCAAGCCAAAAATCGAAGACCACAAGATCTATCGAATCTTCCCCAACGGTGATACAGATTTACTCCATCCAATGGATGGTCAGTTCCCTGAGAGGGTGAATGAGGGTCGCGTCATAACGAACCACAACCCCCGTCGGATCGGCGAAAACCCCAATCCTGCAAGCATCAAATTCAGTGGTCGCAATACCTACGACGCCTGAGGCTTAAAAGGACAGCATCGACAACTGAAACCACTGATCCCCATCAGGCCAGATCTATGTCTGACCTGATGGAATTAGGGCATCGGAGATCAGCTTCGAATCAAGCCAATGTCGGGCTGCGAAAATGCTGCCATGCACAGTACTGATCGTGCCGCGTTTCACCAGGCCGTCACCAACGGATCCACGTTTGTGCCGGTGGCGAGAAGCTGGCCCGCGGATCTTGAAACACCTCTGAGCACCTGGTTAAAAGTCGGGGCAGATCAACCCCCTGGCGTGCTGCTCGAATCCGTTGAGGGTGGTGAAACAGTGGGCCGCTGGAGTGTGGTGGCCTCGGACCCGCTTTGGACAGCAACATGCCGAGGCGAGCAGCTCACACGCCGATGGCGCGACGACCGGCGTGATCAATTCAGAGGCAATCCCTTTGAAGGGCTGAGGCAATGGACAAAGCCTTACAAGATCGCCTCTCTGCCTGGGCTGCCATCCCTTGGACAGCTGTTCGGAATCTGGAGCTATGAACTGATCCAGTGGATCGAGCCCAGCGTCCCCGTTCACAACAGAGACGCCAACGCCCCCCCAGACGGCATCTGGATGCTGATGGACAGCATCCTGATCATTGATCAGGTCAAACGTCTGATCACCGCGGTGGCTTATGGAGACCTAAGCCAGGGACAGACTGCCGAGGAGGCCTGGATCGCAGCGATCGCAAGGGTTGACCAGCTGGAGGCACGGATGGCAAAGCCATTGACCGGCATTGAACCGCTCCGCTGGCAGCCCACAGCCCATTCAACGCCAACCACCACCAGCAATCGAACCCAGTCGGATTACGAATCAGCAGTGAGAGCGGCAAGAGATCACATCGCCGCAGGGGATGTCTTTCAGCTTGTACTCAGTCAGCGTCTTGAAACCCGCGTTGAGAGGAAACCTCTGGAGCTCTATCGAAGTTTGCGGATGGTGAATCCTTCCCCCTACATGGCCTTCTTCGACTTTGGAGATTGGCAACTGATCGGTTCGAGTCCGGAGGTGATGGTCAAAGCGGAACCACTCAGGGATGGAATTCAGGCCAGTCTCCGACCGATCGCGGGCACCCGTCCCAGGGGGCGCAACGAGCAGGAGGATCAGGACCTGGCCAGCGAACTGCTCGCTGACCCCAAGGAGCGGGCTGAACATGTGATGCTCGTGGATCTTGGCCGCAATGACCTGGGACGGGTCTGTCGCGCCGGCAGTGTGACGGTGAAAGAGCTGATGGTGATTGAGAAGTACTCCCACGTGATGCACATCGTCAGTGAAGTGGAGGGGTTCCTGGCACCTGGCAAAGACGTCTGGGATCTGTTGATGGCGTCCTTCCCTGCCGGAACAGTCAGCGGCGCCCCGAAGATCAGGGCCATGCAGTTGATGCATCGTCTTGAACCTGATGCCCGCGGCCCTTACTCCGGGGTGTATGGAGCCGTTGATCTCAATGGGGCACTGAATACGGCGATCACCATTCGCACCATGATCGTCAAGCCCCATCCCGAGGGGGGCTTGCAGGTCCAGGTTCAAGCCGGGGCAGGGGTCGTGGCCGATTCCCAACCCACGGCCGAATACCAGGAGACCCTCAACAAGGCTCGGGGGATGCTCACAGCATTGGCCTGTCTCGAACCGCCGCAGCCATGAGTACCCCCCTCCTGCTGAAGGGATTTGAGGTGGAGCTGTTCACAGGCCGTTTCACAGGTGAGAACGTCGGCGTCTCCGCAGAAGTGGCAGACGCGCTTGGCGATTTCGTCAAGGAGCCTGATCAACGCAATCTTGAGTACATCACCTCCCCCGAAGCCAACTACAAGCCACTCAGGCAGGCGCTGCTCTCACCGAGAAGAACCCTGAGGCAGTGGTTGGCACCGAAACAACTGACGCTGCTTCCCGGCAGCACCCTCAGCCTTGGGGAGCCACAGCGGTTCGAACGATCCGACCCCGGCAATCCCTATCACGACCTGATCGAGAGCACCTATGGCAGCAGAATTGTCACAGCCAGTGTCCACATCAATCTCGGCCTGAATGATCTGCCGTTGCTGTTCGCAGCCCTTCGCCTAGTGCGTTGCGAAGCGGCCCTGTTCCTCTCCCTCAGTGCCAGCTCCCCTTTCCTGGCGGGCTGCACCACAGGATCCCACTCTCAACGTTGGCAGCAGTTCCCGCTCACACCAGCGGAGGTTCCCCTGTTCCTCAACCATCAGCACTACGTGAGCTGGACTGAGCAGCAGCTGGCCACAGGATCAATGTGGAATGAGCGCCATCTCTGGACATCCGTGCGGCCCAATGGCCCCCAGCGTCCCTATGACATCAATCGTCTGGAATTGCGGATCTGTGATCTGATCACAGATCCGGCAATTCTTCTAGCCGTAACTGCACTCTTCGAATTGAGGGTGCTGAGCCTCATCAACAATCCTGATCAACTCGACCCTGTGCAGACCAGCAGCCTTTCTGCCAATCAACTCGCCGAACTCAGTCATGCCAACGACATCGCTGCTGCCAGGAACAGTCTTGACGCGACGCTGCATCACTGGCGGGACGGACGTCCGCTCCTATGTCGTTCCTGGATCGCGATGCTGCTGGATGAGCTGATGCCTCTGGCCAGGGATCTGAATCTGATGGACCAGCTTGTGCCACTGCAGGCCGTGCTGAAACATGGCAATCAAGCCATGCAATGGCTGCAGTCTGTGAACGAAGGTCAATCTGTCGAGTCGGTTTTTCAAGCCGGAATCGCCGCCATGGCTGCAGAAGAGCAAGAGATGACCAAAACACAAAAACCTTTGGGATGATCGGCGATCATGGCCTTGTCTCAATCCACCGGAGCGTCGATGCCCCTCTCCCCTGACCAAGCTCCTGAGTGCGATCAGCCCAGGGCAACCGTTGGGGCCCAGGGAACTGGCCAACTGCTCCAGCATCGACTTGAACTTGTCGAGGAGCTCTGGCAGGCGGTGCTGCGCAGCGAATGCCCACCTGAGCAGGCCGAGCGACTTCTCCGCCTCAAGCAACTCAGCGATCCCGTTGCCTTGGAGGTAGCTGATGGCAACTGCATGAGCACCGCCATCGTGCAACTGATCCGAGAAATGGATCTGGCGGAAGCCATTGCTGCAGCCAGGGCCTTCTCTCTGTATTTCCAACTGGTCAACATCCTCGAGCAAAGAATCGAGGAGGACACCTATCTCGCCACAATGGCGAGCGACGAGGCCACGGATCAGCCTTATCAGGTTGATCCCTTCGCCCCACCCCTCGCCAGTCAGACCGATCCAGCCACATTCCGAGAGCTATTTGACCGTCTGCGGCGACTGAATGTCCCCCCAGCTCAGCTGGAGCTGCTGCTGCAGGAGCTGGATATTCGCCTCGTGTTTACAGCCCATCCCACGGAAATTGTCCGGCACACCGTGCGGCACAAACAGCGCCGGGTGGCAAGCCTTCTGCAGCGTCTGCAATCCGTTGAATCCGGTGCCAGACACGAAAAGGAGTGCCTTCGACTCCAGCTGGAAGAGGAGATACGCCTCTGGTGGCGAACCGATGAACTGCATCAGTTCAAACCTTCCGTTCTGGATGAAGTGGATTACGCCCTCCACTATTTCCAGCAGGTGCTGTTCGACGCCATGCCACAACTGCGGCGACGCATCTCATCAGCACTGGCTTGCAGCTACCCGGATGTGCGTCTGCCTCAGGCCGCCTTCTGCACCTTCGGCTCCTGGGTGGGATCAGACCGTGATGGCAATCCCTCCGTCACGCCGGACATCACCTGGCGAACAGCCTGCTATCAGCGCCAACTGATGCTGGAGCGCTACATCAGCGCAATCCATGGACTAAGGGATCAACTCAGCATCTCCATGCAGTGGAGCCAGGTGAGCCCTCCGCTGCTGGAATCCCTCGAAATGGACAGACTCCGATTCCCGGAGGTCTACGAGGAGCGGGCAGCCCGTTACCGGCTCGAACCCTATCGCCTCAAACTCAGTTACACCATTGAGAGGCTGCGACTCACTCAGCTGCGGAATCAACAGCTTGCGGAAGCAGGATGGCAGACCCCTCCTGAAGCACTGAGCCCCAGTGACGCCCCCCATGGAGAAGCGCTCCACTATGGGTCGGTGGCGGAATTCAGCAGTGACCTGGAATTGATCCGCAACAGCCTGGTCAGCACTGATCTCAGCTGTGAAGCACTCGATACGTTGCTCACACAGGTGCACATCTTCGGCTTTTCCCTCGCCAGCCTCGACATCAGGCAGGAGAGCACACGACACAGCGATGCTCTCGATGAACTGACCCGTTATCTGAACCTGCCCAAGCCCTATGGCGAGATGGAGGAAGCCGAACGGGTCAGCTGGTTAATGGCTGAGCTCCAGACCCGACGCCCCCTGATTCCACCGTCCGTGTCCTGGTCGACCAGCACGGCGGAGACGGTGGCCGTGTTCAAAGTGCTGCATCGACTGCAGCAGGACTTCGGTAGTCGGATCTGCAGGACCTATGTGATCTCCATGAGTCATACGGTCTCAGACCTTCTGGAGGTGCTCCTGCTTGCCAAGGAAGCCGGACTTGTGGACCCAGCGACGCACCATGCCGATCTGCTTGTGGTGCCCCTGTTCGAAACCGTTGAGGATCTGCAGCGTGCTCCATCTGTGATGGAGGAGCTTTTTGAGTCGCCTCTCTACCTGAAACTGCTACCGCGGGTGGGGGAACTGACCCAGCCCCTTCAGGAGCTGATGCTGGGCTATTCAGACAGCAACAAGGACTCAGGCTTCCTCTCAAGCAACTGGGAAATCCATCAGGCCCAGATCGCCTTGCAGGAGCTGGCCAGCCGCAAGGGAGTGGCCTTACGCCTGTTCCATGGCAGGGGTGGCTCCGTAGGCCGTGGTGGTGGCCCGGCCTATCAGGCCATCCTTGCTCAACCCAGTGGCACGCTGCAGGGACGCATCAAGATCACCGAGCAGGGTGAAGTTCTGGCCTCCAAATACAGCCTTCCGGAATTGGCCCTGTACAACCTGGAGACCGTGACGACCGCTGTCTTGCAGAACAGCCTTGTCACCAACCAACTGGATGCAACACCGAGCTGGAACCAGTTGATGGCACGCCTGGCTGGACGGTCCAGGCAGCATTACCGAGCTCTGGTTCATGACAACCCTGATCTTGTCGCTTTCTTCCAGCAGGTCACTCCGATTGAAGAGATCAGCAAACTGCAGATCTCCAGTCGTCCAGCCAGACGCAAAAGCGGAGCCAAGGATCTCTCCAGCCTCAGGGCCATTCCCTGGGTGTTCGGCTGGACCCAGAGCCGTTTCCTGCTGCCGAGCTGGTTCGGTGTGGGCACCGCCCTTGCCGCCGAGGTGGAAGCCAATGCAGCTCAACTGGAGATGCTGCGCAAGCTTCACCAGCGTTGGCCCTTTTTCCGAATGCTGATCTCCAAAGTGGAGATGACCCTCTCGAAGGTGGACCTGGATATTGCCCAGCACTACATCACCAGCCTCGGGCGTCCGCAGAATCGAGAGGCCTTTGATCAAATCTTCGAGACGATTCAAACGGAATACAGCCTCACCAAACGACTGGTCCTTGAGATCACAGGCCATCCAAGACTGCTCAGCGCCGATCCAGCCCTGCAACTTTCTGTGGATCTGCGCAATCGAACGATTGTGCCGCTGGGATTCCTGCAGGTGGCGCTGCTGCGCCGCCTGAGGGATCAGAACCGGCAACCACCGATGAGCGAAACCCCGGGGCAGGATGTGGACGAACGCACCTACAGCAGGAGTGAACTGCTCAGGGGAGCGCTGCTGACAATCAACGGGATTGCTGCAGGCATGCGCAACACGGGCTGAGCCGACCTTGCTGTCCTTCCGTCAGACCTCTGCCACCCCCCAACTGCCGCCAGGCTTTGTGCTGGAGAGTGATCGAATCCCCACCCCTGAAGCGCTCAACAGCCTGCTCGCCGACTGTCAGGAGACAACCCATGCCTCGGAGCGCTGGGCTCTTGCCTTTGAACGCACAGCCTGGCACCTCAGTGTTCTTGAAGAACAAAGCGGAGTCCTGGCAGGATTTGTTCGTGCAACCAGTGATCGCGCCTTGAATGTCAATCTCTGGAATCTTGCCGCTCGCCCGGGAAAACATCAGCACACCCTTCTTTCCGTGCTGGTCCATCACGCCCTCGTGAGCCTGCGCAGGGATCTGCCCGGTTGCAGTTTCTCTGTTTCGGCAGCGCCGATGGCTCTGAAGGCCCTTGCAAAACAAGGCTTCATCCTTGACCCAAGTGGGATCCGCGCCATGGGCTTAAGGCTGCGGTGAAAGGCTGAATCCCACAAAAACGAGCATGGAGGGACTCGAACCCCCGACCCTCAGAACCGGAATCTGATGCTCTATCCAACTGAGCTACATGCCCACAACAGGCTTTCAACCGTTGTGGAGAGCGACTCTTTCAAGCCCTCTCAAGCCATGTAGCTTAACTGCACATTGCTCCCGGAACGATTCGGCTTCAGCAGCTCGAGCTTCAGGGATTTCGCAATTACAGCCAGTTGCAGCTGGAGCTGAGGGAACAGCGTCTGCTGGTGATCGGCCCCAACGGCGTGGGCAAATCAAACCTTCTCGAAGCTGTGGAGTTGCTTGGCAGCCTGCGCTCCCATCGCAGCAGCAGCGATCTGGACATGATCCACTGGGAGCAACCCAGAGCCCTGCTGCGTGCCATCGCCACGGAAGGCGAGGCTCTCGAACTGGAATTGCGGCGCAAGGGCGGACGACAGGCACGCCGAAACGGCAAATCACTGAAACGCCAGCTTGATCTGATCGGGCCTCTGCGCTGTGTGGGTTTCAGCGCCCTCGACCTCGAACTGGTGAGAGGAGAACCCGCCCTGCGACGCAATTGGCTCGATCGCGTCGTGCAACAACTTGAACCGATCTATTCAGATCTGCTGGGTCGCTACACAAGGCTGCTGCGCCAACGCAGTCAGATCTGGCGTCAATGGCGCCATGGCCCCAGCCAGGAGGCGCGTGACGCCCTGCTCGACACCTTCGATACACAGATGGCTCTCGTCAGCACACGGATTCACCGTCGTCGCAGCCGGGCTCTGGCGCGCCTGGAACCACTGGCGAACCAATGGCAGCAGAGACTGAGCCAAGGGGATGAACAACTGCAACTGCTCTACCAGCCAGGCAGCCTGCTGGAAGGGGTGGAGGAGGAGGAACCATGGCGGCTGACAATCGAAGCTCAACTCCTGGAGCAACGCCCAGAGGAGGAGCGCCTGGGCCACTGTCGAGTGGGACCCCACCGTGACGAAATCGGCTTACAGCTAAATGGCGCTGCAGCGCGTCGTTTCGGCTCAGCCGGACAACAGCGCACATTGGTGCTTGCCCTCAAGCTGGCAGAGCTCGAACTGGTGGAAGGCCTCTGCGGCTCCCCACCCCTGCTGCTGCTGGATGACGTGCTCGCAGAATTGGATCCAAACCGGCAGCTGTTGCTGTTGGACGCTGTGGGCCGAGACCATCAGTGCCTTGTCAGCGCAACCCATTTAGCGGCTTTCGAAGGGGACTGGCATCAGCAGTCCCAGATTCTTGAGGCTGAATCCCTCAGGTCAGGCTGAAATATCAGGTATGTTGACTAGCCGTTTTTGTTGACCTGATGGAGCAGAGCCTGTCTTGCCTGCATCCCAATCCGGGATGGGGGGACGTTGATTCCAACGAAGTCGCCAACGCCACCACTGCCGATACCACCGACATGGTGGGCAAACACTGCATTCTTGAGCTCTACAACTGCGACAACAGCAAGCTCGACGACGAAGCCTTCCTGAGAACCAGCATCACCGCCGCAGCCAAACGTGCTGGTGCGACCCTTCTCAACCTCATCACCCATCGGTTCGAGCCTCAGGGCGTGACCGGTCTGGCTCTTCTGGCGGAATCCCACATCTCCATCCACACCTGGCCGGAAAGCGGCTATGCAGCTGTTGATGTGTTCACCTGCGGCGATCACACCATGCCTGAACAGGCCTGCGCGGTGCTTCGCCAGGAACTCGGCGCAACGCACCATGTGCTCAAGAGTTTCCGCAGGGAAACCCCAGCATCACTGATGAATGCGATACGTGTTGTTCCCCAGGCATCGCAAGTGAAGGTCTGTTGAACCAGACCTCAGGGCAACAAACCGATCCCAGTTTGCTGAATCAAGGATGAAGCCCAGGATTCAGCAAATGAGCTCAAAGAGCTCAGAGATGGTTATAAGAAGCTGATTCTTCAGCAGACATACTATTGACGATAGGATGGCGATCAAAATATTCAATAGCACCGCGAATATCATCTAAAAGAAGATCTGCCATTTCACGGCTGAAGTCTCTCTTGACCAGAATCCTCTGAAAGGCTTTATCCGCAAGTTCACCAGTAAATGGATAGGCAGGAACCTGCCAACCTCGCATCCGTAACCGATCAGCAAGATCGTAAAGATTGAAATTGAAAGTCTTATCCGTTCGCAACTTCCATACAACTGTTGGGATCCCCCGCGATGGATCGCCATCGTGAATCAACTCAAAAGCCCCTATCTTGAGCAGCTCCTTGCCGACATACACCGCATTCTGATGGCTGCCACCATGGAGCGACCGGTAACCACTTCGTCCAAGGCGCACAAATTCGTGATATTGGGCAATTATCTGGCCTGCAGGCCTGGAGAAGTTGATCTGGAACGTTGGCATATCTCCCCCCAGATAGGTCACATGAAACACAAGACCTTCCGGGAGGTCTTCCTTCTCCCGCCAAAGCACCCAGCCAACCCCCAAGGGGGCAAGTCCGAACTTATGACCTGAAGTGTTGATTGATTTGACCCTGGGAAGACGGAAATCCCAGGCAGGCAGATCCGTCGCGCAGAAAGGAGCAAGAAATCCACCACTTGCAGCATCCACATGGATGGGAATATCCAAGCCCGTGCGTTCCTGCAACGCATCCAAGGCCTGACTGAGTGCATCCACATCCTCATAAAGGCCATGATAAGTCACACCAAGTGTTGGAACAACTGCAATCGTATTCTCATCCACCTGCTCCAACATCCGTTCTGGACTCATACATAATTCAGTTGAAGTCATCTCAACTTCTCTCAACTCCACATCCCAGTAGCGCGCAAATTTCTTCCAGCAGATCTGCACACTGCCGCACACCAAGTTGGGACGATCCACTGGCAAGCCAGCCGCCTTGCGACGATCTCGCCAACGCCATTTAGCGGCCAGCCCGCCAAGCATGGCGGCCTCACTGCTACCGATCGTGGAGCAACCGACGGCGTTGCTGGGTGCATGCCAGAGATCCGCCATCATCGAGACGCAGCGGCGTTCTATTTCAGCCGTCTGGGGATATTCGTCCTTATCAATCAGATTCTTATCCACCGCCAGACTCATCAGCTCCATGGCGTAGGGGCTCTGGTAGGTCTGGCAGAACGTGGCCAGGTTCTGCTTGCTGTTGCCATCAAGAAGCAGCTCCTCCTTGAGCAGCTGCAGGGTGGTTTCACCGGGACGTCCCCCCTCCGGAAAGGTTCTGTGGGGGAGAGGCATGACCAGAGCATCGACAATGGCCTGCTCCTCCAGATCATTTCTCAACGCGTGAGGATGATGTAAACCCATGCTGTTCAAATGCACTTGACCCGGAACTTAGAGAAAACTTCTCAACCAGGCAGAACTCAACATCCGATGATGCTGCCCTGAAGACATGACGGAGGACCTGATTGGATCATTGAATGGCTAAGCCAGAACAATCCGCAATCCCCTGGGAGCTGATTCAGCATCGCCACCATCCCTGGATTGAACGGTGTTGAGGCATCAGCCGCGATTGAGTTTTCCACTGACAAAACCCTCAAGATCAAGGCTCACCGACGTGAACCCCAGGCCAAGGAACGCAGCCACCAACTCCTCCCGATTGAGGCTGCGCAGCATCGGCTCAATCTGCGGCGCTGGCAGTTCGATCCTGGCGGCGAGGCCATGACTGCGAACACGCACCTGAGCAAAGCCCCTTGCCATCAGCCAGGCTTCAGCCTGACCAACCCGCCTCAATCGATCTGCTGTGATCGTGTCTCCATAGGGGAAACGCGACGCCAGACATGGTTGTGCAGGCTTGTCCCACCAGGGAAAACCCAGCGCCCGGGAGATCTTGCGAACACCAGCCTTATCAATGCCAATTTCAGCTAAAGGGGAACGAACCCCGGCAAGACGGGCGGCCTTGATCCCCGGGCGGTAATCGCCCAGATCATCAACATTGACCCCATCCATCACCTGAGCCCCAGCCGCTGCTTCGGCAATCGGGGCGAGATGGCGATGCAACTCCTGTTTACAGGCGAAGCAACGGTCCTCAGGGTTGCTGCTGTAAGCAGGATCCAGAAGTTCCAGGGTTGCGCACTCCTGATGACGGATCCCCAGCCAACCGGCCTGCTGGCGAGCCTGCTCGAGCAGATGCGGAGCCAATGCCGGGGAAACTCCAGTCACCGCAAGGGCAGCTGAGCCGAGTTGTTCCTGGGAAATGGCCGCGACCAGGGCACTGTCAACACCGCCGGAATAAGCCACACAGACACGCTGTAAAGCAGCGATGCAGGCACGCAGCTCTCGCAACTGGGCCTGCCGAGCATCCGAGAGGGCCTCAAGTTGCCGGAAGTCAGCCGCCCCCATCAATCCTGCACACACCTTGCATGCTGTTTGAACTGGTTAAGCTCCAACGGTAGAAGGGGCTTTCGATGCTGTCGAAGTCACAAGCATTGGGACCATCAAGGAGAGGATCAGGTGTCTCGCAGCACTCGTGGACGTGGAATCGGAATCCAAACTGCGGCCGACAGCCAGGAACGCAGTCAGGGGCAGCTTCATATCTATGACGGAGAGGGCAAAGGCAAGAGTCAGGCGGCCCTTGGCGTCGTTCTGAGGACCATCGGTCTGGGGATCTGCGAAGAGCGCCGCACCCGGGTGCTGCTGCTGCGATTCCTCAAGGGACCTGGCCGCTCCTATGACGAAGATGCCGCCATTGAAGCCCTTCAGCAGGGCTTTCCTCATCTGATCGACCAGGTCAGAACGGGGCGGGCTGATTACTTCACTGCTGAGGAGGCCAGCCGATTTGATCAACAGGAAGCGAAGCGGGGCTGGGACATCGCCAAGGGCGCTATCGCCAGCGCCCTTTACTCCGTGATTGTGCTGGATGAACTCAACCCAGTTCTCGATCTCGGCCTTCTCGATCTGCAGGACGTGGTCAGGACCCTGAAGGATCGTGATGCCGGAATGGAAATCATCGTCACAGGCAGAGCAGCGCCCAAAGCGCTGGTGCAGGTGGCCGATCTCCACTCAGAAATGCGCGCCCACAGGCGGCCATCCCCTGATGAGCCAACGGTGATCCCGTTCAAGACCACCGGAGGCATCGAGATCTACACCGGTGAGGGCAAAGGCAAATCAACCAGTGCCCTGGGCAAGGCTCTGCAGGCGATCGGACGAGGTATCAGCCAGGACAAGAGCCACCGGGTGCTGATCCTGCAATGGCTCAAGGGTGGCAGTGGTTATACAGAAGATGCGGCTATTGCCGCTCTGCGGGAAAGCTATCCCCATCTGGTGGATCACCTGCGTTCAGGCCGGGATGCCATCGTCTGGCGGGGTCAGCAGGAACCGATTGATTACGTGGAAGCCGAGCGGGCCTGGGAAATCGCCCGAGCGGCTATCGCCAGTGGCCTCTACAAAACAGTGATTCTCGATGAACTGAACCCGAGCGTGGATCTGGAGCTGCTTCCTGTAGAGCCGATTGTTCAGACCCTGTTGCGCAAACCAGCGGAAACCGAGGTGATCATCACCGG
>DASCPR010000077.1:0-1993 GCA_036012625.1 Prochlorococcaceae cyanobacterium Fu_MAG_50 | reverse complement strand
CTGCTCTGCTGGTGTTTTCCGCTACTGCGCCGCTGGCGCTGGCCGGTGAGCGCCGTCGTTCCCCTTGTCTGGCTGGCCGGGGTGCTGGTGGCTCCCCTCGGCGACCGGATCGAGGACTCGCTCTACGAAGACCCTGTGGTGGGAAGGCAGCAGAGTCGCCATCAACGCATCGTGCTGACCCGGCGGCGGGATGACCTGCGCCTTTATCTCGATGGCAACCTGCAGTTCTCCAGCCTCGATGAATACCGCTACCACGAGGCCCTGGTGCATCCCGCCATGGCCCGCCATGGCCACCCCGAGCGGGTGCTGCTGCTCGGGGCCGGTGATGGCATGGCCGTGCGCGAGATTCTGCGTTGGCCCAGTGTTCGCAGGCTGGATCTGGTGGAACTCGATCCGGCCATGCTGCAGCTTGCACAGCGCCATCCGTTCCTGCGACGACTCAACCAGGACAGCCTGAATGATCCCCGGGTGCATCTGCATCTCGGTGATGCCTTTTCCCTGGTTCGGGACATGGATGGTTCCTACGACGTTGTGATCGCCGATTTCCCCGATCCCTCCACCGCGGCGCTGGCACGTCTCTACAGCGTTGGTTTCTATGGGCGCCTGCTGCAGCGCCTCGCCCCCGATGGTCAGCTGGTGACCCAGGCCTCCACACCGTTTTTCACGCCGAAGGTGCTGGCTTCGATTCAGGCCAGCCTTGAGCAATTGCCCCTTCAGACCCATCCCTACAGCGTCACGGTGCCGAGTTTCGGGCCATGGGCTTTCGTGCTCGCCGATCGCCCCGGTAGGGAACGGAGCTTTGCTGCGCTGCCATTCAAGGGCCGCTGGATCGATCGTCGCCAACTGGCTGGCCTGTTCGATCTCCCCCGGGATTTTCAACCGCAACCTGACGAGAAGATTCTCCCGAATCGACTCGGCCGTCCTGTTCTTGCTGAGTATCAACGCAGCGGGCGCTGGCGAGACTTCTGACGATTCATCTGATTTGCGCACCTATGGTCTCCCAGGAGGTTCCTTTATTCAGACCAAGACCATTTGTCGATTAAAGTAGTTCCTTGCTCTCCAGAATAAGTCCAAACAACGACTCGTTTTCTCATTGCGTTTTCATATTCGAAGCTGCAAGCGAAGTTTTGATTACAATCGATAGCATTGGGGTACTGTCTGCAAACCTTGAAAAGATTGTGGTTTACTTCAACTGTTATCATGCCGCATCTCTCATTGACAGCACGCCAGCCGTAGTTCTTAAAGGCTGCGTCTGCCTTTGCAAAGTTCATATCAGTAGATAGTGTTTGCTTGGGAAGCTGTTGCGAGAAGACTGGCATGGCCTGAACGAAACTGGCCGCAAGCGTCAGACCAACAAGAATCTTGGTATGCATCAGAATTGAATGAAAAGATCTGCTGGTTCGATCAAAGCTTAAGCTGCCTAGGCTTGACCCTTGTCCTATTCAAGGGGAAAGATACAAGAACCTATGCCGAGGCTCGGCAGCTCCTTGCCAGTGGCGTTACTGAACTCATCCGCCCAGCACAGGGAATTGAAACACCTCTATTAGTCATGACATGCGAGAACGATAGCGGCAGCAGTCCTGAGATGTTTCTCTCCGAGATCCTGGATGTTCTCAAAACAGTCGAAGCAAAGTCTGCTTAGTTTGTTGCCTCGACAGCGGGGTCGCGGTACAGATCTTTGAAGTAGCAATACCAGTCACTCTGGAATACTTCCGAGGGATCATATCTTTTTTTCAGCATCAGAAACTCGCGAAACTGTGGATAGGCTGCCTCAACTTGTTCCTTCGAAATCCACTTATGGTAGGTAAGATAAAAGCATCCTCCAAGCTCAATAACCCGGTCCAGAAGATTTTTGAAGTCCTTTTTGACTTTCTCAATACCCTCTTCACTGTGCGCGACGTGCAGATTGCATACAATGCATACCCATGACTCCCTTGCCCAGGCGAGAAAACTGTCCTGATCTTTTTCAATAAATCTAATCGTGCCATAAGTC
>DASCPR010000076.1:0-4662 GCA_036012625.1 Prochlorococcaceae cyanobacterium Fu_MAG_50 | reverse complement strand
GTTCAACTGATCCTGCAATGACTTGTCGCCTTGGACCTTGGTGAGGAATGCCTTGAGTTGTTCTTCTGACATTGGGTTCAGTGTTCGTGGTTGTAACTAAGCCTACTAGTGCCAGGTATTGGCGAATGATTGATGGGCTTATGGGGGGATTGAAGAAATAAAAAGCGCCCTGAGGGGCTTTGCTGGGTACGCTAGACACTAAATTAAAAACCAACTAGCCGTAGCGACCGAAAAGAAAATTCTCTGAGATCTAGCTGGAAGCCTCGCAAAGCGAGCAACTCCAAAACCACCGATTGTGTCTTCCGCCAACCACGCCTTCCAGCTCTTCATCTCTAATCTGTGATTGAGCCTTCTTGAGGTCATCAGCGGAGATCATAAAGTCTGTTTCTTTGGCAATAGAAACAACAGCATCAGGGTCAGCTGCTGATTGGAGCTTCTCCTGAAGGCTGCTGTCTCCTTTGACTTTGGCGAGGAACGCTTTGAGTTGTTCTTCTGACATCAGCACTGGGTTGGAGTAAACCCTTTCATAGCATTGAACGGAATGATCAGAAATCTCCGTCGGTGAATTCAGGTCTTGTGTCGTGATCGAAAAACCAGCCTCCTTCGCAATCGCTACAGGGTCTACTCCTTCTGCGTTCAACTTCTCTTGCTATGTCTTGTCTGCTTGAACCTTGGCAAGGAATGATTTGAGTTGTTCTACTGACATGAGTCCTCGGTTGGCTTAACTACTTCATAGCAATCAATGGAGCCAGTGACTTGAAAATGCAATAAAAAACCCCGCACTTGGCGGGGAGAGTCTGATTGTTGTTGAGTGCCAGGTATTGGATTTCGTTTTAAGTGAATAGTGAGGATATAGACAGGAAAGCGCAGAAGCAAGACACGCATTGAGGAGACACAAATGCCCCTTTCGGGTGTTATTAGATTTCAGCCACCACCACCAACACCACCACAGACTGACCACGTCCCTGTGCAGCCCCCACCAGCCACTCCTTCCAGAGCATCATCAGACAGGCTTTGCCGATGTGCATTTAAGTCTTCTGTCGTGATCGAAAACCCAGCAGCCTTAGCAATAGCAACAGGGTCTGCACCTTCTGCATTCAACTTCTCCTGCAATGACTTGTCGCCTTGGACCTTGGTGAGGAATGCCGTGAGTTGTTCTTCTGACATCAGGGCTGGCTTTGGGTTAACTCCTTCATAGCATTGAACGGATGCTGTGACTTGAAAAAGCAATAAAAAACCCCGCACTTGGCGGTGCAGAATTAAATTATCCTGATACATTAGAACCAATGAGGCACACCATCTACTCTTAAAGCAGTCGTGGACTCCCTGGATGAATCGCCGAACTACCCTTGCTGCTGCCCTATCGTTATTGCCCCTAGGACAACCATTGCTACTGGGATCTACTACTGCTCTGGTGACTGGAGCAGTGTTGCTGTCAACGAAGGCAGCATACGCTGAAAGTGCCGATGCCTACTACAATCGTGGCAATATAAAGTCTAATTCAGGAGATTACCAAGGTGCAATTGCTGATTTCAGCAAGCAATAATGTTTAATCCACAGGATTCCGTCGCCTACTGTAATCGCGGTAATGCCCTGCATTATTCAGGAGATTGTCAAGCAGCAATTGTTGATTATAACAAGGCAATTCATGCTAATCCGTAGTTTATCAAAGCATACTGTAATCGAGGTATTGCCAAGTATGATTCAGGCAATTGTCAAGGAGTGATTTCTGATTACAACAAGGCAATTGAGATTAATCCGCAATATCAGTATGCTTATCAAAATAGGGGTGTTGCCAAGAAAGCAATTGGAGACCTGTAAGGTGCTTGTGCTGATCTGAGAAAGGCAGCAGTATGTGGCGATAAATATGCTGCTGGATTGGTAAGCAAGCAATGTCAATAAAGAATGCCTTGAGCCTTGTTCCTGCAGTGATGCCTTGGCGTTCGATTGCATGAAGGTTGCCCGCCACCTCTGAAGCTGCAGCAGAAGTTCAAGCTGACCCTGCTAACCAACCATCCAATCGGGGCAATGCGTCGCACTGTGCCGATTTGGTTCAGAGCAGGTAGGGCAGAAGAACGATTTCTGGGTTGCCGTTTCTGAACCACCGTCATGCTCCAGCTTGTCCAGATGCTCACAAATATCGAAGGTCACAGGACTGTCCTCTGCCGTCCTCTCTCAACGGCTGCCGCTAGTGCTGGATAACTTTCATTGATGCAATCAACTCTCTTCGACATAAAAAGTGGGCATTTGGGGAACTGATTTCTCAAGCGACGATCAAGGCCCCTTCATCAACACGGTCATATCTGAACGCACCGACTTGATGCTTCAGTTCTGGTTCTGCGATGGCATCAGCAAGGTTTGAACACTTAAACTTCGAGAGCTTCATATTCTGATCTGTTGATAATGGATTGGGCATAGATGCGAGGGATCCAGCCGTTTGCTTCGACGGCGTGGCTGAATCCCCATGTGTGATCAGTTATTCGCTAGTTCGAACTCGCCAGCGGCGAGAAAGACGATGCGGCGAAGTGCTTCTGCTAAAGAACGCAAGCCGTGTTGACGGCGATAGCTTTCGAGGAACTGTTTGGTTCCAGGCAGAAATCTGGTCGTGATCATTTCCCTCTCCACGCCTATGCTTTTGATCGTGGAAGAAGTCATTAGTGGGAGTCATTGAGTAGCGACTTCAGTACCTTAAACACCTCAAATTTGACCCTATGTAAGGAAAGCAAGCGTATGCAACCCTTTACATGCGACTACTAAAATAACCACAGAATATTTGAGTATTTCAATTCACAAAAAGGCCCACTTTCGGAGGCCGGTTGATAGCGAGAACTAGAATTCATCCGGCGCAATCATAATTTGCTCCCTCCTGGCCAGATGCATTCCTTGGCCACTGTGATGAACCCATGCCAGAAGGCGACTAGGTGATCTTCGTGCCACTGTTCATCCATGAACTGGTGATGGCGGCTGAGCTCCTCACAGTCACTGCCAAGGAAGGCAGCCTGTGCTACATCACCAATGGAGAATTCAGGTTCCCCCCAGTCAACACCTGAAGCTCGGTTGTCATCCACGAGCTCGGTAGTAAGGCGCCCATCAGCCACCATTGCGGCTGCAGCTCTTGCCCCGTCTTGGCGTGACATTGCAACGTTGATCACATCTGCAGTGGTGGTCATTGACTCTGTGATGGTGCTCATGCTTCCTCCTTTGCAGCGGGGCGCCAAGTAGCCAGTTGGAGCAGATAGCTCAGGCCGTCGCTTCCATCGATGTCGGGAGCTTCGGCGGCGATCATGTCCAGCAATGGAATGTCGCTGTTGCGTTCTGCTTCCAGCAGCACCCTGCAGATCATTCGCTGTGTCCATTGAGCACGAGCCAAGCTGTCGATGTCATCGCCCTCGCCACCGATTTGGTCGTTGAAGTCAGACCACGCCGGATCACCGTTATGGAGCATTCCCATGGGGGCGCTGTCTTCCGGGTGAAGACAGTTGTTCTCCAAGTACCAGCGGCGGATGGCCACGGCGCAGTCCTTGCCCAGCTGTTCCTGGAACAAGTGGTTGGCCACAGCGTTGTGGAAGTCCTGAACCGGCTGGGTTTCGTCGCGGCTGGGGTGGCCGCCGAAGCCCATGCTGGCGTCAAGATCGATGGGTTTGTTGGTGGAGCTCAAGCTGCACCTCCTTTTTCCACTTCCCAGGCTTTAAGCGTTAGGTCGCGGTTCCAGACCCAGGGGGAGTTATTCGAAGGTGTGCTGCGTTTGTAGTGGCGTCCTTCCTGCCAGGGGGACTTCTCCGCATGGAGGTAATAGTGGAGGGTTCGGCCAGAAATGACTAGCTCATCCGCCATCGGCCCCGTTCGGAGCCAAGTGTTATCAGACATAGGTAGTGGTCCACATCAATGGGATGTGGCCGACCAGTCGCTAACTCTGTTGTGGATCCACGTCGCCTTGAAGCATTGACTTCAAGGGATGCCCCTCATCAAGGATGGTGGGGTTTTGCGGATCCTCTTTGGCGAACACCACGCCACCTGTGAGAACGGCGATGAAGTGTTCCATCGTCCCGCGTTCAACGATCCGCATTGGCGGAAGGTTGGCTGCGCAGGGGTGAGACTGTCGGGCCTGCTGATAGGCATGAATAACGCACAGAGGCATGGAGACCTCGACGAAATTCGCGCCAGCAGGAATAGGAATGTCGAAGCCAACAGCTGCATCCTCTTCGATCATCTCCCTCACGAGAGCTAACGAATAAGCAGTGCCTTTAGGCAGCAGAAGCTGTTTTGATTGACGACGACTTGACAAGGCTGACTCGGAGAAGAACAGAGAAAGCGGCTGGTCACAGTTCCGATGCCGTCTGGTTGGCCAAGGAACGAGTTCCTGTCCAGGGGTTCAGGCGAGGTCGGGACGCTCCAAGGGAGTGGCGTCGACAACTTGAAAGCAAACCATACACCCCACGGCAAGCGTACACAACCCCCTGCAAGTGCAAAACAACACCATCAGTGGAGATTTCTATCAGGTGTGTCAGATGTGTTCCAGTGCAGACTCACTCCGCGCCCATTCGTAATTGGTCTCATGGGTGCTCAAGCTGTGACCCATGGCCATGCAGATCACATCATTCCGATGGCCGATCCGGTGAGCTCTCAGGCTGTAGCTATTCCTTATTGAGTACGGCCGCAGCC
>DASCPR010000075.1:0-1575 GCA_036012625.1 Prochlorococcaceae cyanobacterium Fu_MAG_50 | reverse complement strand
TCAAGCAGAGGGGCAATCCATTGAGCCGCCCTGTCCTGCACGCACCAGTAGCCCTGCTGATAGCCAGGCCATTGACGCAGATCGCCTCCACCTTTCAACACCTGGAGGCCATCACTGCAGCCAGGGATCGGCAGTGTCTCAACAGCCGATTCCCCTAGAGCCTGTTGAGCCTCGTGGAGGTTTGAGCGCAAGCGGTTCACCCGCAGATCAATGCTCGGCACCTGGTTGCAAGCCTGGGCAACGGCCACAGCCCCTGCCTCGCCCCGCCACTGCAGCAGGGATTGCGTCAGCCATAAGGGCAGGGAATGGTTGAGGGCCAATCGCTCTGCTGCCGCTTCTGGTACAGGCAGGGTTTCAGCAGCTTCCTGGGCCCGTCGTGCTGAGCGCAATACTGCATTCACAACGGGTGTAAGCCGTTTGAGTTTGCTGCGCTTGGCCAGTTCAACTGCCGTGTTCACCGCCGCAGCTGCGGGGATGCGCTCCATCCGCAGGAGCTGATAAAGCCCCACATGCAGCAGCCAGCGCAATTGAGGCGGTTGCTTCTGGGAAGGCACCTTGCCGAGACGGTCAAGCCAGGCATCCAGCCATTGACGTTGGCGAATGGCGCCGTAGGCAATTTCAGTGGCCAGGCCACGATCAGCACTATTGAGCCTGTGGCGGCGCAGGGCCCGTTCAAGTGCTAGATCGGCATAGGCACCGGCAGCCACGGCCTGCAATACATCCCAGGCAACCCTGCGTGGCAGTAGCCCTTGAACATCTGAATCGCTGGCGGTAGGGGATGAAGGGGCTGGCGCGATCAAAGAGGAGTGGTCTCCGATGAATTTACAGGTTAAACATTCATCAAAATCATGGTTTGTGGGCTCACATCAAACGATAATTCAAAATCGCAATCAGCATAGAGAATGGCCTTTAGACCTCTGGTGATACCAGCGATCACAGCGTCACGGATTGCTGGGAATGTGTTGTCGGCACTAGGCCAGGATTGCGCTTCAGGAATGTGGAGGTCTAACTGATAAAAATCCTTAATTACTCCATCACAGTGCTGGAGCAGAAGTATGACTTTCCTGCCAAGAAGCCGGCTATCTAATTCTTCAAAGCAATCATGAAGCGCGGTACTTCAACCGTTTGTCAAAACCATGGCTCCCCATTGCTTGTCAACATTATTTTCGGCTCACTGAATGTCGACTATGGCAGCCAAGGACATATCACCTTCCGCCCAGGGGCTCATTTCGTTGAGGTCATTGATTGGTGCCTGGGTGGAAGTGCATCTGAAGACGAAGCTGTTGTTATGACAGCTACTCTTCTTGCAGGGAGAACACCTGGATTAACCAAAGCCATGACTCAGAAATGCTCAGGGCTTCAATAGCAGAATTATCAAGTGGGATTGGAAAATAATCACATTCTCAATTTTGCTTGCTACTTTCATTGACAGGTTTTGGCCTGAGATCAGGCTTCCAGAGGTGTTCTCTCAATGGCAGCCGCCCCTGCTGATCAACAGGAATCCCCTCGGCAATCAGCAGCTCCCGCTGCAGCCAATCCGATCCCTCACGGCTCGGATTCATCGAGATCTGCCCC
>DASCPR010000074.1:0-2390 GCA_036012625.1 Prochlorococcaceae cyanobacterium Fu_MAG_50 | reverse complement strand
CCAGCAAGCTATCCATCCCCAGCAAGCTATCCATCCCCAGCAAGCTATCCATCCCCAGCAGCCATGGCCTGCAGCATCGCCTTCTGGGCCAGGGCCTGGCCCTGATCATGCAGATGGTTGAGGAAGGTCTGGCGCGCCTCCGGGAAGCGCGGTTCCTCCGCCAGCGGCAGCTCTCCGGCCGCATCAAGACCTGTATCTCCCTCCATCGCAGCCGTGATCACCACCAGATCAGCATCGAGGTTGGCGTCATAACGCCACCAGAGGCTGGGATCGAGCACCGCCGGATGGGGTGGAACCGGGAGATTGTCGCTATCGCCTGGATTCAGAGGGGCGGTATCCCCCTGTTCTGATGCCGCCTCGGCAAGGGTTGAAAGCAAGTCTCGACGTTGCTCGGCAAGGTCCTCAAGCAGCTTTGCCCGGGTGCGCCCGCGCAGTTGAAACAGCACGAAGGGATCTTCACTGAAGCGATCTCCCATCAGGAAGTACACAGCGCTGATGTGTTTGCAGGGGTTGGCCTTGTCCGGACAACTGCATTCGCTGCGCACCTCCTGCAGCTTGAAGGGAAACAACCGCCGGCCACTGGCTGCAAAGGCCCGTTCGATATCCGCCGGCATGATTCCCGCCAGCAGCTGGGCGGACCAGCGCGCCTTCTGCGTGAGTGCTTCCAGCACATAGCCCCAATCCTCATCGTTGAGCACATCGAGCCAGAGCTTGACTTTGTAGGGGTCGTCTCCCGTGCCCTGCACCCGGGCATGAACCCGCCGCCCCTCAAAGCGGATCGAGGTGACATGGCCTTCTCTGGCATAGGTCCAGGCCCGCTCCAGGCGTTTCTTGAATCGGTATGAATTGATCAGTTCCATCCATTGCTCAACCCACCAGGGTTGATTCCCCAGACCGTCCTCACCCAGGGAGGTGGTGATCGCAGAGGTGTTGCTGGAACTCGTCATGACGTCATCCTTGATTCAGCTGGTCTCCAGGGAGACAAGTTCCCGCAACTGGCTCACTCCCATGCCTCCGAGCCAGTCTTCTCCCGAGCCGACAATGTCCTCCGCCAGTTTGGACTTCTCTTTGATCATCCGGTCAATCTTTTCCTCAACTGAGCCACTGGTGATGAACTTATGCACCATCACCCGATTCACCTGACCGATCCTGTAGGCCCGGTCGGTCGCCTGGTTCTCAACGGCGGGATTCCACCAGCGATCCACATGAAACACATGGCTCGCCCGGGTGAGATTGAGGCCGACGCCACCGGCCTTGAGAGAGAGCAGGAACAGCTGCGGCCCGCGCGGGTCCTCCTGAAAGCGATCCACCATGGCCTGACGTTCATTTTTACTGGTGCTGCCGCAGAGGAAAGGCACTTCAGAACGCCAGCGCTGCTGCAGGTAGGCCTGGAGCAACTTCCCCCATTCCGCGAACTGGGTGAACAGCAGGGCGCGATCACCGGAATCGATCACCACCTCGAGAATTTCCTCAAGTCTTTGCAGCTTCGCTGAGCGTTCAATGAAGTCAGTTCCCACGGTTCCTTCCTTGAGGGCCAGGGCGGGGTGGTTGCAGATCTGCTTCAGCTTGGTGAGCAGTCCCAGCACCTGGCCATGGCGTTTCCCCCTCGGGGCCCGGGCGATGGCTTCGAGAGTGGCATCCACGGTTTTGCTGTAAAGGGCTTTCTGCTCCTTGCTGAGTCCAACCCATTCACGCAGCTCCACCTTGTCGGGCAGATCGGAAATGATTGCCTTGTCCGTCTTGAGTCTGCGCAGGATGAAGGGCCCGACCCGTGACTTGAGATCACGAAGCGACGCCATGTCGCCATAGCGTTCGATCGGCAGCCGGTAGCGCTGTCGGAAGAAATCCTCCTCGCCGAGCACCATGGGGTTGAGGAAGTCCATCAGGGCCCAGAGCTCGCTGACACGGTTCTCCACAGGTGTGCCGGTGAGGGCAATCCGGAAACGGCTGCTCTTGCCAGCACGTGCCAGATCTCTGGCGGCCTGGCTCTGCTTGGCGCTGGGGTTCTTGATCGCCTGGGCTTCGTCGATCACGGTTCCTTGCCAGTCGATCATCTCCAGCAGTTCGCTGTCCCGTTGCAGCAGTCCGTAGCTGGTGAGCACCAGATCAATATTCGACAGGGCTTTCTTCAGCTCTGCACTGGTTGAGGGGCGGCGAGGTCCGTAGTGCTCACAGACCTGGAGCTCTGGTGTGAAGGCATGGGCTTCCCGCTTCCAGTTGGTGAGAACGGATGTGGGCGCCACCAATAGGACCGGACGCTTGAGTTCATTCTCCGCCTTGAGATGCTGCAGAAAAGCCAGCAGTTGAATCGTTTTGCCAAGGCCCATGTCATCGGCAAGGCAGGCACCCTGGTCAAAGCGATGCAGGAAGGCCAGCCAACCGAGGCCCCG
>DASCPR010000073.1:0-2679 GCA_036012625.1 Prochlorococcaceae cyanobacterium Fu_MAG_50 | reverse complement strand
CTCTCTGAAGCCACATCAGGAAACCATCTTCAAAGTCAGTAGACATGAAGTAGCCACTGCTCCGCTTAGATAGCAAGTGTCCCTGGTGAGTTCCTCTCGCCAGGGACTTTTCAACTTTCCTGATTCAACTTCAACACTGCCATGAAGGCTTCCTGAGGAACATCCACCTTGCCCATCGCCTTCATCCGTTTCTTACCCTTCGCCTGCTTCTTCAGCAGTTTCTTCTTGCGGGAAATATCACCGCCATAGCACTTGGCCAACACGTCCTTACGCATCGCGCTGATGCTTTCACTGGCAATAATCCGGCTGCCGATTGAAGCCTGCAACGGAATCTTGAACTGCTGCCTGGGGATCAGCTCTTTCAATTTCTCCACCAGCCCCTTACCCACTGTGTAGGACTTATCACGATGCACAATCGTGGTGAGTGGATCAGCCTTTTCAGCATTGATCAACACATCAAGGCGCACAAGATCATTGCGGCGATAACCGATCAGGTGATATTCCATCGATGCATAGCCCTGGGTCCGGCTCTTCATCTGATCAAAGAAATCAGTCACCACCTCCGCCAGAGGCAACTCATAGATCAACGTCACCCGCTCAGTTGTGATGTATTTCATATCGACATACTCCCCACGGCGTTCCTGACACAGGCCCATCAAGGCTCCGTTGTATTCATTCGGCGCATAGATCTCCATCTTCACATAGGGCTCCTCGATGAATTCGCGCTTCTGAGGATCCGGCAGCGTCGCCGGGTTATCCACCATCACGATGTCGCCATCGATCAGGTTGACGCGATAGATCACCGATGGTGCCGTGACGATCAGATCCAGGTCATATTCTCGCTCCAGCCGCTCCTGCACGATCTCCATGTGCAACAGACCCAGGAAGCCACAGCGGAAACCGAAGCCCATCGCACTGCTGGTTTCCGGTTCATATTGCAGCGCCGCATCAGAAAGCTGCAGCTTGTCGAGCGCTTCGCGCAGATCCGGATATTGATCGGCTTCGGTGGGGAACAAGCCGCAGAACACCATCGGCTTGGCCTCGTTGTAGCCCGGTAGGGGTTCCTCAGCAGGAGCATTGAGCAGAGTGATCGTGTCACCCACCCGGGCATCGGCCACAGCCTTGATCGAGGCGGCCAGATAGCCCACTTCACCGGCATGGAGATCCTCCACCTCGCGCTGATCCGGTGCCATCACACCGATCTCATCAAGCTCATAGGTCTTCTGGCTGGCCATCAGCAGCACCTTGTCGCGTCTGCTGATCTGGCCGCTGATCACCCGGAAATAGACGATCACGCCGCGGTAGGGGTCGTAATACGAATCAAAGATCAGCGCTCGGGTCGCAGCCCCGATGACATCAGCCGGTGGCGGGATGCGATTCACAACCTCCTGCAGGATCTCAGGCACGCCAAGGCCTGTCTTGGCTGAACAGACAATGGCATTGGACGTATCCAGGCCGATGATCGCCTCGATCTCCTCTTTGATCCGCTCCGGATCCGCACCGGGCAGATCAACCTTATTGAGCACCGGAATGATCTCAAGTTCATTCTCCAGCGCCAGATAAACATTGGCGAGGGTCTGGGCCTCCACCCCCTGACTGGCATCCACCACCAGCAGGGCTCCCTCACAGGCCTGCAAGGAGCGGCTCACCTCATAGGAGAAATCAACGTGGCCAGGAGTATCGATCAGATTGAGCACATAAAGCTCACCATCGGCTGCCGTGTATTGCATCCGGGCCGCCTGAAGCTTGATCGTGATCCCTCGCTCACGCTCCAGATCCATATTGTCGAGAAACTGCTCCTGCATATCCCGGTTCGCCACAGTGCCGGTGTCCTGCAGCAGACGATCCGCCAGAGTCGACTTGCCATGGTCGATGTGGGCGATGATGCAGAAGTTCCTCAGACGGGATACGGGAACGTCGGTCATGCGGTGGCGGATTCCCGGCTCGGGTGCTTTGGGCTCAACAGCCTGATCCTAGGGAGCTGGCTTCTCAAGCCCTGCAGAAAGGATCTTTTCAAGGCCAAACCATGGCCAGGGAAGATTGAGAAGGCCCTTGCCATCCAGGTGCTGACACATGGCCGCCGCCTGCATCAGCAACAGCCCTAAAAACAAAGCCAGTCAGCACAAACCAACCAACAAAAAACCACTAAGAACAAAATCGAAGCCCATAAGAAGCGAGGAAATCTGCATCAGACGCAAGTGCAAGCAATGGCTGCATCTCTGCAAAAGAGGATAAAATGATTATGAGCACACTCTCTCACTCAACGCCTCCTTTAAAACAACTGCCTGAACAGGCTGCTCCATAGCCTGTGCGCAAGATCACAGATCACCGGAATCCGGCTAACATCCTTGCGCTTCCATCCAGGAGAACCTTTGGTTAGCAGAGGCAACCGGCCATGGCTACCACCAACATCCTCAACCGCATCCGTCAGGCAAGCACTGGCAAAGGCGCAGCTGCTGGCTTCACCCTCGTTGAAGTTCTGATCGCCGGTGTCCTGCTCGCCTCAATGATGGCCGCCGTCGGCAGGTTCTCAGTTTCCGCTCTGACAGCCAGCAGCAATCAGGCAGAACGCACCCACATCGAAGCAACCATCAACGAGAACATGCAACTGCTTCACCAGGCTGACGCTCAGCTCACCCTCGAATCCATCCCTGAAGCAGACCGCGCTGCAGCCTGCAT
>DASCPR010000072.1:0-9457 GCA_036012625.1 Prochlorococcaceae cyanobacterium Fu_MAG_50 | reverse complement strand
TACAGCGGGAGAATGATGGATCAACCGTTTGGATGGCGGCGTGGACAGCCGTCGATGCTTTACCGATGAATCAAGGTCTGCTCTGGTTCCCCCTTCTGCTGGCTTTTGTCTTGCTTACAGCCCTTGGCTGGCTTGAGCGGAGGCGACAGTCTCTGTTCCGCGATTGGGCCAAAGGCGCTGAACTGGCGAAACTTGACAGTTCCGGAGCCGCCAGGCTCAAGGATGGACTGCTGAGCTGGAGCAGCTTTGAAGCCGGAACGTTCCGGGAACAGAGCAGCTTTGAAGTCAACTATCTGGAAATGGTTGAACTGATGGCCCTCACCTCAGGGGATGCCCCCCTGGACCAGGAGTCTCAAGGCCGCTGCAGGCTTCGCGTTGTGGGATCAGGCAAGGAGATGGATGTGCCCTTTGCCGACGCCGATCGTGCCCGCCGCTGGATGGAGGAGCTGATGACCCGAGCCCGTTGCGACCTCTGAATGCCCTCGAAGCAAGCAGTTGATCGCAACAAGTCCGCCAGGGCTCCCGGGGTTGAAAGGCGGCGACAACTGAGGCAGCAACGCCGCAGAGAACACCTGATTCATGGCTGGAGAATCCTCTTCTTCGCTGGGATCTCCGCAGGTCTGGGCTGGCTGTTGCTCAGCAAGGGATGGCTGCTGACCCACAGGGATCAGATCCAGGTCAGAGGCAGTGCCAACCTCAGTCATGACGCTGTGCTCAAGGCCGGTGAGATCAACATTCCCCTGCCCCTGCTGGGACTGAAGCCCAGTCAACTCGAACAGACGCTGCTCCTGAAACTGCCCGTGCAATCCGTGGTTGTGAACAGGCGCCTTCTGCCTCCCGCGCTGCAGGTGAGCCTCACGGATCGGGAGCCGATTGCCTACGCCGTACGTCAGGACTCAAACCTGAGGGAGAAGGGCATGGTGGATGCACTGGGTCACTGGATGCCTCTGAATGTCGCCAACCAGGGAGAACGGCCCAGAAGTGCCATCGAAGTTCAAGGCTGGCGTGCAAGCCATCGCCTGCTGATTTCCCGCGTGCTTGAGCAAAGGGATCAGCTCGGCAGCCCACTCTTGAAAATCATTGTTGCTCCTGATGGAGAGTTGAGCCTGCAGACCAAAGCGCTTGGACTGATTCAGCTGGGTATGAATCCAGATCAGTTGGATGAACAACTGAAAACGATTACCCATCTGACCAGCACAATTCCGCCTGAATACCGAAATCGGCAAGGCACGAGCATTGATCTCAGCGATCCAGGGAAACCGGAACTGCAGGTACCTCAACCGTCCAAGCGACCTGCCAAGACCAAGTGAACACCCCTTGAAACGTCCAGAAACGGCACGTCTGGGGATAGCCAAGGCAAGAGTTGATCAGGGTTGATTTTGGCCAATTTGGTCAAAAAGTCGGCTAATCAGACCTGCACAGACATAATACTCAGATAAATCAACGGATCTAATGCAACGATGGAGATGGTGAGCATGAATACATCCACCTCCATGGATGCCTCAGGAATCCTTCCGAGCCAAACCGCCAGGATCGAAGTAATCGGTGTTGGCGGCGGCGGCAGTAATGCCGTGAACCGCATGATTCTCAGTGATCTGGAAGGCGTCGCCTACCGGGTTCTGAATACCGATGCACAGGCCCTGCTTCAATCCCAGGCCGAGAACCGAGTCCAGCTCGGTCAGACGCTGACAAGGGGATTAGGGGCAGGTGGCAATCCCAGCATCGGCCAGAAAGCAGCGGAAGAATCCCATACCGAACTTCAGCAGGCTCTCCAGGGCGCTGATCTGGTCTTCATCGCTGCCGGGATGGGTGGTGGCACCGGCACTGGCGCCGCACCGGTTGTCGCCGAAGTGGCCAAGGAAAGCGGCGCACTCACGGTTGGCATCGTCACCAAACCATTCAGCTTTGAAGGGCGTCGGCGCATGCGCCAGGCCGACGAAGGAATCGCCAGGTTGGCCGAGCACGTGGACACCCTGATCGTGATTCCCAATGACCGGCTCAAGGACGCCATCGTTGAGGCCCCACTTCAGGAAGCCTTCCGCAGCGCTGATGATGTGCTGCGCATGGGCGTCAAGGGAATCTGCGACATCATCACGCTCCCAGGGCTTGTCAATGTTGATTTCGCCGATGTTCGTTCGGTGATGACGGAAGCCGGCACAGCCCTGCTTGGCATCGGGGTTGGTTCCGGTCGCTCCCGTGCGATTGAAGCGGCCCAGACGGCGATCACCAGTCCGTTGCTGGAGGCCGCAAGAATCGATGGCGCCAAAGGTTGTGTCATCAATATCAGTGGCGGGCGTGACATGACCCTTGAGGACATGACCTCCGCCTCGGAGATCATCTACGACGTTGTTGATCCCGAAGCCAACATCATTGTCGGCGCCGTGGTTGATGAAAAGCTCGAGGGTGAAATTCACGTCACGGTGATCGCCACCGGCTTCGAGAACGGCCAACCCTATCTGCATGAGCGCAAGAGCGCTCGGCTGACCGATCCAGCTTCAGCAGCTGGCACTTATCGCAAACCGGAAGTGCCTGAATCGGGAGCACGCATCCCTGAATTTCTGCGCCAGCGGCAGCAACGCAAGAACTCAGAGAGCTGAGGATCCAGAGCGCCGAAGATTCAGAACACTGAAACAATTGTGGTGACCCGGAGTCCACGCCTGCCTTGAGCATCCCTTGTGGCTGCTACCTTCCGGTCCTGACCAGATTTGGGCGTCGAAGCCGCGTGGGTCCGAGTCGATCAAATGCTAGCAATGGGGGCCCTTAGGGCCATGAATAATCCATGCGGCCTGACGAGCTGATCCGGTTCAAGCAGCGCGGTCATCCGATCACAATCCTCACGGCCTGGGATGCACTCAGCGCCAGCCTGGTTGAGGCTGCGGGAGCCGATGTGGTGCTGGTGGGAGACTCCCTGGCCATGGTGGTTCTCGGCCATGCCACCACCCTGCCGGTGACCGTCGAGCAGATGCTTCATCACACCCAGGCGGTGGGGCGGGGATTCAGCAGACCGCTTCAGCAGCAGCCGCTTGTGGTCTGCGATTTACCGTTTCTGAGCTATCAGTGCGGACTCGATCAGGCGGTGGCTGCCGCCGGCAGTCTGCTGAAGGACTCCTGCGCTGCAGCGGTGAAGCTCGAGGGAGCCGAACCGGAAGTGCTGGCGGTGATTGAACGCTTGGTGCGCATGGGAATCCCCGTGATGGGCCATCTCGGTCTCACACCTCAGTCTGTGCATCGCCTTGGTCTGCGGCGTCAGGGGGAGGAGCCAAGCAGTCAGCAGCGAATGATCGACCAGGCCCAGCAACTGGAGCAGGCAGGTTGCTTTGCCGTGGTGATTGAACATGTTCCAGGCACCCTCGCTGGCCGCCTGCGCCACCAACTCAGCATCCCTCTGATCGGTATCGGAGCAGGGGAGGACTGTGATGGACAGGTGCGGGTCACCGCTGATCTGCTGGGGCTGAGCAACCATCAGCCACCCTTCAGCCAACCCCTGATCCCAGGTCGGCAGCTCTGTATCAAGGCTCTTCAGGACTGGATTGAGCAACAACGCCAGGGGGAAGGGAGTCCCACCACAACAGCAGCTCAACCAGAACCTGATTGCTGAGGGTCATTCCCAAGGGGTCAGTGAGGCGCAGGCGTCGCCCCTGACGCTGTAGCCAGCCCCGCTCCAGCGCGGGCTGCCAACGGTCCTGCAAGGCCGGTAGATGGGCACGACAGAGGGCCTCGGACCAGCCCGCGGCCCTTGCCTGGGCTTCCAGGTCAAGGCCCTCCCGGCAGCGCAGGCCCACAAGCAGGCAATCATCGAGGGGCAAGGGCGTGGCTGTTTCCCGAAGCAGGGAGGGATGCAGGCCAGTGCTCTGCTGATCATCCAGCCATGCCCTGTAGGCCTGCCTGGTTCTGGGCCGGGCAAACCGTTCTCCCCAGGGAGCACTGGTGGCCCCCATGCCGAAGGCCCACCAGCCAGAAGAGCTCCAATAGACCCGGTTATGGCGGGATGCATGGCCTGGACGGGCGTAATTGGAGATCTCATAACGGGCCAGCCCCGCCTGCCTAAGGGTGCTCGTGGTGTGTTCAATCAGTTCTGCGGCACGGTCATCCTGGGGTAGCTCAAGGTCCCCTTGGCGCTGCCTCCAGGCAAAGACGGTGCCGGGCTCCACGGAGAGGTCGTAGATCGAAAGATGGGGCACGTCCGTTGCCAGTGCCTGAACAAGCTGCTGATCCCAGTCCGCCAAGCTCTGCTCCGGCAGGTTCTGGATCAGGTCAAGACTCCAGCTGCTCAGATCTCCGCGCTGAAAGGCCTGATTCAGCCATCGACAGGCCTCAAGCAGGTGATGGCGGCGATGGCGCCGGCCGAGCTGTTCGAGAACGACATCATCAAAACTCTGGCCACCGAGGCTGACCCGATTGATGCCTGCATCAAGCAACTGAACCAGATCCTGGCTGTCGAAACTGGCGGGATCCATTTCAAGGGTGAGCTCAGCCCCGGCTTGAATCCCGAAATGCTGCCGTAACTGATCCAGCAGAGCCCTGATCTGAGCTGGACTCAACAAGGAGGGAGTACCACCGCCGATATAGACCGTGGTCAGGGGTGGCCCGCAGGCTGAAAGCGCAATCTCACGCTGAAGATCCTTCAGGTAAGCCTGAATCGAGGCGCTGCCAGGTCCGGAGTGGCCGCCGGCTTTATCCCCCAGGGGCACCACAGCGAAGTCGCAGTAATAGCAACGCCTATGGCAGAACGGGATATGCAGATAGGCACTGCGAGGAGGAACAACTCGGCGCACCGCTGCCATTGCTCAATCCACCAAGGTGCGGATATCAGGCCGGGCGTTGCTTCGAAGAATGGGGCATGCTGCATGCATCTGGAGCGAGCAGCAACAGCCCGATCCCATGGTTGAAACGCTCATACTGCTGCTGTTTCTGATCTCAGGGGCTGCCACCGGCTGGTTAGGGGTTGACTTACTACCGCTAAGGCTGCTTGAGCAGGTCACCAACATCGATGGGCTGCGGCTCGTGCTCGCGGGGGTCGGGGCATTCGTCGGTCTGCTGGCCGGTTTCTTCTTCCAAAGGCTTCGCCAGCGGCTGATGCAGCAGGTGCGCACGATGCCCACAGATCTGCTGGTCAGCCGTGCCGTTGGCTTGATTCTCGGTCTCCTCGTCGCCAATCTGCTGCTGGCGCCGATTCTGCTGCTGCCCCTGCCATGGGAGGTGGTGTTGGTGAAGCCATTGGCAGCCGTGCTCAGCAATGTGTTCTTCGGGGTTCTGGGTTACAACCTGGCAGAAGTGCATGGCCGCACGTTGCTGCGCCTGTTCAATCCAAACAGCACCGAGGCTCTACTGGTGGCGGATGGCGTGCTGACGCCGGCCTCCGCGAAGATCCTCGACACAAGCGTGATCATCGACGGACGCATCCGCGGAATGCTGGCCTGCGGAATGCTTGAAGGCCAGGTGATCGTGGCCCAGACAGTGCTTGATGAGATGCAGCAACTGGCGGATTCCAGCAACACCGAGAAACGGGCCAAGGGCCGCAGGGGCCTGAAACTGCTGCGGGAACTACGGGAAACCTATGACCGGCGTCTGGTGCTGAACAGCACCCGATATGAAGGCAGCGGCACGGATGATCGCCTGCTCAAGCTCACTGCAGATACTGGCGGCACCCTGATCACAGCTGATTTCAACCTCGCCCAGGTGGCTGAGGTTCAGGAGTTGAAGGTGATCAATCTCAGCGACCTTGTGATCGCCCTGCGACCGGAAGTGCAACCGGGGGATGGCCTGCAGTTGAAGATCATCCGGGAAGGGAAGGAAGCCAGCCAGGGAGTGGGTTATCTGGAGGACGGAACCATGGTTGTGGTGGAGAGCGCCAGTGCAGTGATCGGCAAACGGATGGCCGTTGTTGTGACCGGGGCTCTGCAGACATCCACAGGTCGGATGGTTTTCGCAAAGCTCGAAAAAGACTCTCAGGTGAAGAAAACCGCCAAAACCTCAGAGCGCACAAAGGCAGACCCCCGCTAGGCTCCCTCCACACCTGGAATGTGCCGCAGATGACGGTGTCCGCTCCTTACTACGGCGAATCCACCGTGATGCGCACGCCGCCTCCGGATCTGCCATCGCTGCTGCTGAAGGAGCGAATCGTCTACCTGGGGCTGCCCCTGTTCTCCGACGATGATTCCAAGCGACAGCTCGGCATCGATGTGACCGAGCTGATCATTGCCCAGCTTCTCTATCTGGAATTCGACAACCCTGAGAAGCCGATTTACTTCTATATCAACTCCACAGGCACCAGCTGGTATTCCGGCGATGCCATCGGATTTGAAACCGAAGCCTTCGCAATCTGCGACACCCTCCGCTACGTCAAGCCACCGGTTCACACCATCTGCATCGGGCAGGCCATGGGAACCGCCGCCGTGATCCTCTCGGCAGGCACCAAGGGGCAGAGAGCAGCGCTTCCCCATGCCTCGATCGTTCTGCACCAACCCCGCAGTGGCGCCCAGGGGCAGGCCACAGACATCCAGATCCGGGCCAAGGAAGTGCTCCACAACAAGCAGGCCATGCTGGAAATTCTCTCCACCAACACGGGCCGCAGCGTCGAGCAACTCTCCAAGGATTCCGATCGCATGAGCTACCTCACCCCCAGCGAGGCGGTGGAGTATGGCCTGATCGACAGAGTGCTGGAAAGCCGCAAGGAGCTTCCCAGTGAGGAGCTGCCCAGCCCGGCTCCATGAGTTGCCAGGGCTGCTGAAATTGCCCAGGCTGCTGAATTGCCCAGGGCTGCCGCCCACCTCGATCTCCCCCCTTCTGTTCACCCCCACAACCACGCGCTTCGCATCATGCCGATCGGTACCCCCAGCGTTCCCTACCGTCTGCCAGGCAGCCAGATGGAGCGCTGGGTCGACATCTACACCCGCCTCGGCGTTGAGCGGATCCTCTTCCTCGGACAGGAGGTGAGTGATGGTGTGGCCAACAGCCTCGTGGCCCAGATGCTGTATCTGGATTCAGAAGACAGCAGCAAGCCGATCTACCTCTACATCAACTCTCCGGGGGGCTCGGTGACTGCGGGCCTGGCGATCTACGACACCATGCAATACGTCAAGAGTGACGTGGTGACCATCTGCGTGGGGCTTGCTGCCTCCATGGGAGCGTTTCTGCTGGCGGCCGGCAGCAAAGGCAAACGGCTTGCCCTGCCCCACAGCCGCATCATGATTCACCAACCCCTCGGTGGCACCAGCCGGCGGCAAGCCAGCGATATTGAGATTGAAGCCAGAGAGATCCTGCGGATGAAGGAAATGCTGAACAAATCCATGGCTGACTTAACGGGACAGAGCTTCGAAAAAATCGAAAAGGATACAGATCGCGACTACTTCCTCAGCGCAGAGGAAGCCAAGGCCTATGGCCTGATCGACCGGGTCATCGCCCATCCCAACGAGGCCTGAGCAGGCCTAAACAAGACCTGAATGATCCGGCGGGTGGAACCGCTTGCGTAAGCTCGGACCTCGATCAGACTTTGTTGAAGCCCGGATGGCCAAGCTTTACTACGACTCCGATGCCGATCTCGGCCTTCTGAACGGCAAGACCGTCGCCATCATCGGCTATGGCTCCCAGGGCCATGCCCATGCCCTGAATCTCAAGGACAGCGGTGTCAACGTGGTGGTGGGCCTTTATGAAGGCAGCCGCTCAGCGGAGAAAGCCAGAAACGATGGCCTTGAGGTGCTGGACGTGGCCGAGGCAGCCGCAAAAGCGGACTGGATCATGTTGCTGGTGCCCGATGAATTTCAGCGGGACATCTACAGCAAGGAGATCGCTCCCCATCTGAGCAGCGGCAAGGTGCTGAGCTTTGCCCATGGCTTCAATATCCGCTTCGAACTGATCAAGCCACCGGCCGATGTGGACGTGGTGATGATCGCCCCCAAGGGCCCAGGTCACACGGTTCGCTGGGAATACCAGAACGGCCAGGGCGTACCAGCCCTGTTCGCCATTGAGCAGGATTCCTCAGGCCAGGCCAGGGATCTGGCGATGGCCTATGCGAAGGGGATCGGCGGCACGCGGGCCGGCATCCTTGAAACCAATTTCAAGGAGGAAACGGAAACAGACCTGTTCGGAGAACAGGCGGTGCTCTGCGGTGGCCTTTCCGAGCTGGTCAAGGCCGGGTTTGAAACCCTTGTGGAAGCTGGTTATCAACCGGAACTGGCTTATTTCGAGTGCCTCCACGAAGTGAAGCTGATCGTGGATCTGATGGTGAAGGGCGGCTTGAGTGCCATGCGCGATTCCATCTCCAACACAGCCGAATACGGCGACTACGTCAGCGGCCCGAGGCTGATCACCGCAGAGACCAAAGCGGAGATGAAACGCATCCTCACGGATATCCAGGACGGAACCTTCGCCAAGAACTTCGTGGCTGAATGCGAAGCGGGCAAGCCTGAGATGAAGAAGATCCGTGATCGCGATGCAGTCCACCCGATCGAGCAGGTCGGTAAAGGACTGCGCGCCATGTTCAGCTGGCTAAAAGTGGGCTGATTCAGAGGGGCTTCAAGTTCAGGCATGGCTGCTGATCCTGAGCAGCTGCTGATCCTGAGCAGCTGCTGATCCTGGTCAGCTGCTGATTCAGGGGCAGCTGCGGGGGCTCTGTCAGATCAGAGCCTCGCCCTTCCGCCTTTGATCACTGTTTTTTTACTGATTGGATTCCTGATTCTGATGCTGAGGATGGATCAAGCCTGAGTCTTGGAGCTGAACCCCCTGTCCACAACCGACCTGCAGCCTGTTCTCCTGGTCATGGCTGCGGCAGCTCTCGACCAATGGATCGGAGACCCCAGGGGCTGGCTCCATCCTGTGCAGGTGATCGGCTGGTTGATCAACCGAGCCCGAACCCTGGCCGAGGCCTGGGCAGGCTCGCGCCCCTGGGCCTTGCGCCTCAGTGGCGTGATCATCACCACCACGATGGTTGCGGGCAGCGGACTGATTGGCTGGCTTCTCGAGCAGATGGCCCTGACCCAGAGCGGCCTGTTGGGATGGGGCGCCACACTCCTGATGGTGATCAGCCTGGCCAGTGCCCTTGCCGGCCGCAGCCTGGCCAGGGCCGTTGCGGGGGTGCTGCAAGCCCTCCCGAACATTGACCAGGCTCGCCTGAAGCTGGCCTGGATCGTTGGTCGAGACACAACCGCACTCAACAAACAGGAGATCCTGCGGGCAGCGGCGGAAACCGCCAGTGAAAACGCCGTGGACGGACTGTTCGCCCCCCTGTTCTGGATGCTTGCAGGCTGCATGCTCTGGCAGCTCTCAACCCTGCTTCCAGGGCCATTGGCATTGGCCTGGATGTTCAAGGCCGCCAGCACCCTGGATTCCATGCTCGGCTACCGGCGCGGCCAACTGCTCTGGCTGGGGACTGCAGGCGCAAAACTCGATGACATCCTCACCTGGTTGCCCTGCAGGCTGGTGCTCGTCAGCCTGCCGCTTGTCAGCCGATCCTGGGCGG
>DASCPR010000071.1:0-2824 GCA_036012625.1 Prochlorococcaceae cyanobacterium Fu_MAG_50 | reverse complement strand
TCAGGTTGTGGAGTATTCGTGCTCTTGAAGGCGGCATCTTTTGCATCTGATACCAGTTTTGAAACGGGTCCTTCCTGCTTGGGGTCCTTGCTTATGAGCCAGTTCCCAAGATTGTAATAGGCAAGATAGGTCCAGGGAGAATATGGCTTGGCTAGTGATTGGACGCACTCGGTTAAGAGCTTGACCGCAGAATTGTTGCGTGTATATGTGGGGTCGAATTTGGCAAACGATTGAATGGAAGCAAGGAAATCACTTTCGCCTTTTTGGATGGAATCGAGAATCAGCGTATTCTGGCTATCCATGCTCAAGTTGCCTGAGGGGTATACATAAGGCCTGTAGCTGAGAGTTTCTCTGCTTTTGGTTGATTGTATGGGCGCGTCTTGTTGAGATTTCTGAGTTTGAGGGTGTATTTAAGTTGGTCTCAAAGTAGCTCTAAAAGTAAAAATTGCCAACACCAATGATGATGCTGGCAATTTTTGGAGATCTTTTAGTGCCAAGCCTGGAACTAATGAAGCACGACTAATTGATTTCGCCGCTGACTTTGGAGCTGATTCTGCTGATCGTGGAGATCTCGCCGCTGACCTTCGCACTAGTTCTGCTGGAATCGGCTGCGCTGCCAGCTGTCTTGCCGTCAGTGCTGAGGAGTCGGAAGCCGAACAGCGTGGTTGCGTCTGGGCTCATGATTCATCAATGAAAAAGCCCACTTATTCTGACAACCCCAACTCCCGTAGAACGCAGTTTGGCTACTGATCGATGTGACGGATTTTACGTCGTTCTGCTGTCCGCCCGATTGGGTTGGCTTTGTTCCTGAGCGGATGCTTGCTTGCCGCGATAGCACTTGCAGTGCTCCTCAAGGTCTATGATGCAGATCTGGCTTAGGTCAGACGGGCCCGCGCCCGACCCCAGACAGCAGGTGATCCCAGTGTCCGCTTCGGCGGTGCTTGTTTATAAATCCTGCCGAGGTGAACGCATCACGTTTGGCTAGCTCACGGTTTCGGCAGCGCCGAGGCATCGGGTCAGCCGGCTTTTCGCGACCTCGAGGTGTGGTTGTCGCTTTTGCGTCTACCACTTGGGCCGCGGTCCGGCTTGTTCCCCCGATTCGTTCGAAACCCCATGGGCCGCTCGCTCGAGAACAAGCAACAGATCGTCGGAGAGCTCAAAGAGCTCCTCGCCGAGGCCGAATTGGCATTGGTCCTGGATTATCAGGGCCTATCCATCAAGGAGATGTCTGATCTGCGGACCCGTCTGCAGTCCAGCAATTCGGTGTGCAAGGTGACCAAAAACACCTTGATGCGCCGAGCCATTGATGGAAGTAGTGCCTGGTCGAATCTTGAAACCCTGCTAACCGGCACCAACGCTTTCGTTCTGATCAAGGGCGATGTTGGTAGTGGTGTGAAGGCTGTCAATGCCTTCCAGAAAGACACCAAGAAATCTGAGACGAAAGGGGGCCTTTTCGAAGGCAAACTCCTTTCTCAAGCTGAGATCAAAGCTATTGGGGATCTACCCTCCAAGGACGCTCTCATGGCTCAGATCGCCGGCGCCATCAATGCTGTGGCCACCAAGGTCGCAGTGGGGGTCAACGAGGTTCCATCCGGTCTTGCGCGGGCGCTCAGTCAGCACGCCGAAAGCGGCGAAAGCTGAGCGTCTTCGAGCTGATTTTTTTCACTGATCTGTTGCTTTATTCCAATCCCAATCATGTCTAAAAAAACTGACGACATTCTTGAGTCACTGAAAACTCTCTCCCTGCTTGAAGCTTCTGAGCTTGTCAAGCAGATTGAAGAGGCTTTCGGTGTCTCCGCCGCTGCGTCTGCTGGCGTTGTCATGGCCGCTCCCGGCGCTGCTGCCGGTGGTGCTGGCGAGGCTGCTGAAGAGCAGACCGAATTTGATGTTGTGCTTGAGAGCTTCGACGCTTCAGCCAAGATCAAAGTTCTCAAGGCTGTACGTGAAGCCACCGGTCTGGGTCTTGGCGACGCCAAGGCCATGGTCGAAGCGGCTCCAAAGACCATCAAGGAAGGCGTTGCCAAAGACGAAGCCGAGACCGTTAAGAAGGCGATTGAAGAGGCAGGAGGCAAGGTCACCCTCAAGTGATCTTGGTGGGTTGGTTGGTCTACTGCCAACCAGTCCTTCAGCCAGCCTGATTCCCAGTGCTTCGTTTAGTTACTGCCGGCCTAGGAGGCCGGCTTTTTTCTTGGCGGCTTTGCGCTTCCGCTTGATCAGAGCGAGATCAAGCTCTGGGAGGCAAGAAAGTTGACGAGATAGCTGGAACTGCTTTCACCGCTGAAGATGATTCCTAGATTTCCCTCTGCAGCTGGCTGTTTGAGTTTGATCATGCCAATACCGGAGTGGAGTTCACCTTGGCCAATCATTTGGCCCTGGTCATCGTTCACTCGGTTGCGGCCGCTCTGGGCTTGACGGTAGGCACGCTCTTTTTCTCACCGCTGTAGCCGGTGGTCCATTGCTCAGGCTTGGCCAGCTTGCGCTGACGTCGACGACTCCGTGGATCTCGGCTGATGCTGCGGACCTTCAGTATCGGTGCATCGGTATTGTTCTCAATCAAGTGGGCCACACCCCTGTTTGTTGATAGGCAACTCCGCTGCGGCTCACTCCCTTCAGCTTCGGATTGCCCACACCCATGTCGTCCGCCAGTCGACCATTCCAGTTGCTGGGTTTGTCGCCATTGCGAGTTTCATTAATGCTGTCGAGCAAGCTGCCGGTGCCGCCCTTGATGATCAGGGGAATGCCCGTGCCGATCCCTTTGATGTTGCCTTCCAGAACCCTTTGCTAGTAATGGGTATGGCCGTTCAGATAAAGATCGAAGGCCCCC
>DASCPR010000070.1:0-2733 GCA_036012625.1 Prochlorococcaceae cyanobacterium Fu_MAG_50 | reverse complement strand
TGCTGGTTGTGCTCGCTGTTGCCGGCCTGAACCTCAACAAACCGGTGAGTCTGAGGGTTCTGACCTGGCGTTCTTCAACACTGCCTCTCGGGGTGTGGATGGCTCTCGGTGGCACTGCCGGGGCTGGCGTTGCGTTTGCTACTGGATTTTCGCTCTCGCTGCGGAACGTTCCTCTGCGTCGCCAGGTGCATCGAAAAGCGAACGATCCCCTCGCCGCTGATTCCTTCTCAGTCGCTGATGATCACTCCGATGACTGGCATCAACAGCAGCATCACCAACAGACACAGCCTCTGAACGAGACTCAGCACGAGCCTCAGGGCCAGTCTCCGAACCAAGCGCCTGCTGCACCTCAACCAGCACCGGAGAGAGATATCCGTGATCCTTCCCCAACTGTTTCAGTGCCGTTCCGCGTGATCCGAACCGGGGCACAAGCTCGCCCCAGCCATGGGACATCCCATCAGGTCAACGATGAGAAGTTCAGCAGCCCAGAGACGGTCAATCATGACGCCCCCCCCAGCAGCCCTGCCACTGCCGCTTCCACTGCCGCTGCCACTGCCGCTGGCGATTGGGGGGCTGGCGACTGGGGGGCTGGCGTCAGCGATGAATGGTGAAGCCTCCGGCGTTCTGCCTAAAGTTCAGCGAGTTGCCGGATTTCGGTGAGCGAGACCCCAGCCGAAGTGAGTTCAGAAAACGCTCAGCCCGGGATCAAAGTCGACTCTGAGGCCACACCTGCCATAGAGCAGAAGCAGGCTGGGGCCAAGGTTGCTGCGGCTCCACCTGCGGAGAAATCTGCAGCAGAGGCCAAACCAGCAGCGAAGAAAGCCCCTCCCAAGCCACCCAAGCCTGAGGACAAACCCTTTGCAGCGTTCATCAACGAGGAGTTGCTTCCAGCTCTGACCAAGGCCTTTGCCAAGCAGGGATTCCCCTCTGCCAGGCTTGAGTTCACAAAGGGGATGCGCCCTGTTGTGGGTGGAGAGTGCTCCATGGTTGTGGGCGAGCTGCTGGAGGGACGCCGCTTCTGGCTCTGCTTTCAGCGTGATGAGATCGGATCCGGCAAAACCTTTTCACTGGCTGAAGCCGGAACAGAGCCAAGCCTGCTTGAACCCTTTTTGATCGATGAGCGAAAAACAACACTGCTGCTGCTGGTTTCGCGAATCATGCAGAGGCTCAATGGTCAGAAATGGCTTGGTGACAACTGAAAGCCTTCACTTCAATCGGGGCCCGATGCTTCCCATAATCAATGTTGGAAGCAGGAGAGGAGTTTGATTTCGACGATCTCGCCAAGACCTTTTCAGGAATTGGCTTCTGATCCACTCGATCAGAGATGGCAACAGCGGCTGGAACCCCTGCTCAACCGAGGCTGCTCCGCAGGGGCAGATCTGGTGGAGGTTTTTCTTGAACGCACAGACCATCTAGGAGTGCTCGCTGAACAGGACACGATCACAAGCGTCAATCCCTCCTTCGGACGTGGCGCTGGCATCAGAGTGTTTCTGGGGGATCGTGATGGCTTTGTCAGCACCAATGATCTTTCCGATTCAGGCCTTGAGCGGGCCCTTGAACAGGCCCTTGGCATGCTCGGCCTGCAGGTCAATGGCCATGCAGCCCCATCCTTTGCTGGGCTCCAGCAACTACGGGATTACACAGGCGCTAAAAGTCGCTGGCTGCAAATCTGCCCAGCCCTGAAGGAAGCCGGTGAGCGGCTGCTCAACGGCACTGATCAGTTGCAGCGTCAAGGCCGCCATCTGCAGGTGCGAAGGGGCAGTTATGCCCGTGACTGGCAGGAGGTTCTGGTTGCCGCCAGTGATGGCACCTTCGCTCGCGACATCAGGCTGCATCAGTCAAGTGGCCTCAATGTGCTGGCGGCTGATGGGGAACACCGTTCGAGTATCGGCCGCCGTTATGGCACCTATGGATGCCCTGATGATCTGCGGGATTGGGATGCTGAAGCCAGTGCCCGTGAGGTTTGTGAAAGCGCCGGCACGATGCTCTATGCCGACTATGTCGAGGCCGGGCAGATGCCCGCTGTGCTGGCGAATCGGTTCGGTGGCGTGATCTTCCATGAAGCCTGTGGCCATCTGCTTGAAACCACCCAGATCGAACGGGGAACCACTCCCTTTGCCGAGATGATCGGCGAAAGCATCGCCCACGAAGCGGTTACAGCCATCGATGAGGGCCTCAGTGATGGGGCCTTCGGATCCCTTTCGATGGATGACGAGGGCCTGGAGGCGCAGCGGACGGTGTTGATTGAGAATGGTGTTCTGAAGCGATTCATCAGTGATCGCGCCGGCGAACTGCGCACAGGTCACCGACGCACCGGCAGTGGCCGCAGACAGAACCACACCTTTGCTGCTGCCAGTCGCATGCGCAACACCTATATCGATGCCGGCCCCCATACCCCTGAGGCCCTGATCAGCTCCATCCAGCAAGGGCTTTACTGCAAGTCCATGGGTGGTGGCAGCGTTGGCCCCACCGGACAGTTCAACTTCGCTGTGGAGGAGGGTTACCTGATTGAAAACGGCAAACTCACCAAGCCGGTGAAGGGGGCGACCCTGATCGGCGAAGCCAAGGAGGTGATGCCGCGGATCTCCATGTGTGCCAATGATCTGGATCTGGCGGCGGGCTTCTGTGGCTCCGTCAGCGGCAGTGTCTTCGTCACTGTTGGGCAACCCCACATCAAGGTGGATTCGATCACCGTGGGAGGCCGTTGATCATGAAGGCTGAATCAGCAGCAAC
>DASCPR010000069.1:0-4682 GCA_036012625.1 Prochlorococcaceae cyanobacterium Fu_MAG_50 | reverse complement strand
AGATTGGCGTCTTCACGGTCACCGAAATAGACGCCATCCCGTCCATCGTTGAGGCCTGAATCACCACGCCAGGGCACACGTTTTGTGGCCTCATCAAGATCTCCGGAGCGGTTGGCTTCATAAAAGAGCAGTGAGAGGCCAAGGGCCTCGCCATAGGAGTTGTCGTTGCTGGAGACGTTCCCTGATGTATCACTATTCTGGTTATCCATGTGCTGGTTTTCACTGCTCTGGTTCTTATGGCTTTTATGGTTCTGGTTCTCGCTTTGATTTGATTCTGCAGCAGGGATTTCAGCTGATCCCTGTTCGTCTGAAGACTGTTGATGTGCTACCTGTGCATGGGAAGCCTGTTCAGCTGAAGCCATTGCCTCAGCGAGAAACTCAGCGCTGTTGAAATCTTTACCGTGAGCGA
The DNA here is from genome assembly GCA_036012625.1 of Prochlorococcaceae cyanobacterium Fu_MAG_50. GTDB lineage: Bacteria > Cyanobacteriota > Cyanobacteriia > PCC-6307 > Cyanobiaceae > DASCPR01. The sequence continues at coordinate 4,273 of DASCPR010000069.1, read as the reverse complement.
CGTTGAGCATGGTGGTGACTCCATAGCCCTTGCGTTTGATCAGCAGATCGTCTCCAGAACGGCGAACAGTGAAGTCGTCATCGCTGCCGGCAATCTTGAGGCGATCGCCCTGGTTCAGGTTGAAGTCTTTGATCACATCTCTGCCTGCGCTGAGGCTGAAGACATCGGCTCCTGATCCCCCGATCATGATGTCGCTCCCCCTTTGGCCATTGAGCAGATCACCACCTCGGCCACCGATCAGCAGATCATTGGCGTTGCCACCCTTGAGCACATCCCTGCCCTGATTGCCTAGAAGTTTGTCCCGCCCTGCATTGCCAAAGACATGATCGCGAGCTTTTCCAGCTTTGATGATGTCTCGATCTGAACCACCTCTGAGCAGATCACGGGCATCGCTGCCGATGATTCGATTGACAGCAGTGTGTGATGGGGAGGCAGGATTTTTCTTGTCACCACCACTTTGATGATCGTCGCTTTGATGAGCACTGTTGTTATGTCCATTCTTGTTGTGATGTTCGCTGTTGTTAGGTTCGATACTGCTTTCACTGTCACTGCTGTTGTTGCTGGCTGCAGGCGCTGTGGTGTTGTCTTTCGCTAGTGGATCTGCCAGGCTCACCATGCTCTGGAAGTAGTTGATCACCACGTCATGGGGAACATCCAGTGCCGGCCATTGAGGCCAGTCGAAGCTGTCGTTCATGAACGGTTGGCTTTGATCGTGGCTGAGAACTGTGAGGTGGTTGACATCATGAGCAATGGCCCCTTCTCCCATGTCGAGCCAGCCATGGGCCCGGTCATGCATCCAGCCACCGAAGTGGGGTTCCATTTTGAGCGTGTTGATGAAGGCCTCAATGCCATCGGTGGCTTGGAGGTGATCGGTGAATCCAGGCTTTTCAACCTTCGCGATCATTTGCAGCACTTTCGCCTGGCTGCCGAGCCTGGCTGTGCGCTGTAGATCAGCGAGCAGTTGAGGATCGAAGCTTGCATCGGCAATCCAGCCGGCTTTTGCACCTTGCATGGCATACCAGAGGCCAACGCCTTGAAGGTCATTGCCCCAGGCTTGTTCGTTATTGGTGAGGTTGTTGTTGAATGCCCAGGAGCCGATCTTCTTCAGGCTTACGGGATTGAGACCTTCAAAAGCTCTGAGATTGTTGTATGCCAGCAGGGCTTCTGTGGTGATTGGAGTTCGCCCACCCATGAGCTGATCGTGTGTGGTGTGATCACTGCCGCCGAAGGTTGCGAAGTCGGTGATCAGTTTGAAGTCGGACCCATGGGATGTGGCTGCATCGTGATCCATCAGATCGTGATTCATGGGTTGATTGTTTGCGTTGAAGTTTGAGGCTTGAATGTTTGGTGATTGAATATTTCCTGTTGAGAGCTCTGCCACTGAAGTGGCTTCCAATGATGAGATCAGTGGATCAGATGTTGTGATCAATGCAGCTGCAGTGAGCGGCCCTTCCGTGCCAATGGAGCGGCCTTGACGGCCATTGAATCCAACGGTTACAGATTCGCCTGCAGGAATTTCTCTGGCCCAGTCTTGTCCTCGGACCGTGATTGTGGATAAGCCATCGCTGAGGGTCGTTTCTGAGGTGCTCACGCCCCAGCCTGATCCCGTTATTGAATGGGGTGTTGTGAAGCTGAATTGCCAATCTTTGATGGTTTGGCTTGAAGGATTACTGACGATGAATTCCGCTGTGAAACCATTTGTCCATAGCGTTCCTCCAACCTCCACATTGAGCTTGCTCATCACCATGCAGCCTGTTTGTAGATGTCCGGTATAGGAGGAGTTACCGGTGCAACTCAATCCTGCAGATGTAGGATTTATTGGCTTGATCAGCCATGTGTTGGCATCGCTGCGGGCGTCCACCCTGGGTTGTCGCTCAGCTCAGTTCTTCAGGGGTTGGGCCTTGGAAGTCTTGGGCAGGCCTCGACAAGGGTGCGGGTGATCGGCGCCTTCGGTGCCTGTAGCAGCTGATCGCCTGGCCCCTGTTCGACGATGCGTCCGCGGTCCAGCACGATCACTCTGTGGCAGAAGCCGCTGGCGACGGAAAGGTCGTGGGTGACGAAGACCATCGCCAGACCAAGCTGTTGTTGCAGCTGACGCAGCAGGGCAAGCACTTCGGCTTGAATTTCGGCGTCAAGCATGCTCACGCTTTCATCGCAGATCAGCACCTTCGGGCCCAGTGCCAGGGCTCGGGCAATGGCAACCCGTTGTTGCTGCCCGCCTGATAGCTGCCGGGGAAGCCGGTTCTGAAAGCTCTCCGCCGGGGTGAGGCCCACTTGTTCGAGCAGCTGCCTGGCCTGTTGTCGCGCTTCGGATCTGCTGCAGACACCATGGATCAGCAACGGGTCGGCGATGGCTTCCGCAACGCTCATCGCCGGATTGAGGCAGGCCAGTGGGTCTTGAAACACCATTTGCATCGCCCTGCGTGCGCTTCTCAGGGGTTGGCCGCCCATGGCGAGCAGGTTCTGCCCCTGCAGCAGCACCCGGCCACCTCGAATCGGATTCAGACCCATCAAGGCCCGGCAGAGGGTGCTCTTGCCGCAGCCCGAGGCCCCCACCACGCCAAGGCTTTCGCCGGCCCTGAGCTGAAAACTCACGTCATCGACAGCCTTCAGCCAGACGGGGGCCCAGGGCAAGCCGCCAATGGTGTGCCAGCAGCGCATGCTTTCCACCTCGAGGACGGTCCCGGCTTCAGGGGCGGTTGGGGTGTTGCCTCCTTCCCTGGCCCTGGCGGCGCTCACCAGCCGCTTGCCCATCTCAGAATGTGGTGTGATCAGCAGCTCGGAGCTGCTGCCTTCATCGACGCTGCGTCCGCCATCGAGCATGGCCATGCGCCCGCACCACCGCGCTGCCATCGCCAGGTCATGGGTGATCAGCAGCAGGGCGCTGCCGAGGTCGTCGCAGAGGTTGCTGAGTTCCTGCATCACCTGACCCGCCACGGCCACATCCAGGCTTGTGGTGGGTTCATCGGCGATGATCAGTGGCGGTTCCAGGGCGATCGCCAGGGCGATGGCCAGCCGTTGGCGCATGCCGCCACTGAACTCATGGGGATGAGCCCGGAAGCGGTTGGTGCCGATGCCCACCCGATCCAGGAGCTCCTCTGCCTTCTTTCGTCTCCAGCTGGCCGTGGTCTCCGGTCTGTGGGCCTGAAGGGTGTCAATCAGGTGTCCTCCCACGGTCATCAGGGGATTCAGCCTGGTCATCGGATCCTGGAAGACCAGGCCCACAGCCTTGCCGCGCAGTTGCCTGAGCTGCTTCTGGGTCAGTTGCCTCGGGTCGAGTCCCGCCAGGGAGAGGCCTCCTTCACAGAGGCTTCCGGCTGGCAGGAGCTGCAGAGCTGCTCTCGCCACAGTGCTCTTGCCGCAACCGGAAGGACCCACCAGGGCCAGTCGCTCCCCGCCAGCAAGGCTCAGATTCAGCCCATCCAGGGTCCAGCTGTCGCTGAGTGGATAGCGCAGGCGCAGCTGGGTGAGCTCGAGGACTGGCTCTGATAAGGCGGCCATGGATGGCGGCGCGGTTGCTAGGGCCTGAATACCATGGATCAATCCGCCGCTCGGATGCTGCCAGCCACCTCTGTATCGGATTCCACCCAGACCGTTCCGGTCAGTGTGTCGATGCCTAGTGGCTTGCCACCGCTGAGGCGGCATCCGATCGGCAAGGCTGAGGACTACGGCATCCCGCTGCCAGACTGGCTGCGAACCTGTGTGGAGCACATCCCACCAGGGCTTGGCCAGAGCTGCCCCACCGATTCAGAGGCGCTGCTTGCCGCAGCCTTTGATTTCGCGTTTCAGCTGCATGAAGGTCAGTTTCGTGCCAGCGGTGACCCCTATATCGTCCATCCGATTGCGGTGGCGGATCTTCTGCGTGATATCGGTGCCAGCGCCAGTGTGATTGCGGCGGGGTTCCTCCATGACGTAGTCGAGGACACCCATGTCACCCCGGAGCAGCTCGAGGGGTATTTCGGTGCGGAAGTGCGCGAGCTGGTGGAGGGCGTCACCAAACTGGGGGGGATTCATTTCACCAATCGCACCGAGGCCCAGGCGGAGAATCTGCGCAAGATGTTCCTGGCGATGGCCAGCGATATCCGCGTCGTGCTGGTCAAACTGGCGGATCGTCTCCACAACATGCGCACACTCGGTGCGTTGAAGTCTGATAAGCAGGAGCGCATTGCCCGCGAAACCCGCGAGATCTACGCTCCCCTGGCCAATCGTCTCGGCATCGGTCGCTTCAAGTGGGAGCTGGAGGATCTGGCCTTCAAGCTGCTGGAGCCGGACG
>DASCPR010000068.1:0-5612 GCA_036012625.1 Prochlorococcaceae cyanobacterium Fu_MAG_50 | reverse complement strand
TTCAGTTGCGGCGCTCTCGAACGGGAATAGGCACGAGAGCAGGTTCCATCAGCCCACCACCGCTGTTGTCGTCGTCGGAATCAGCAAGGAGCAGAAAGGCCAGCATCAAAAGAGCCATCACAATGACTGCTGACAGGAGTTCGATCATGTCCCTCTCCGATTGAAGTGCACCTTAGACACAGTGAGCAGGATCTGGCCCATCAATTGGCGATGGCCCCATGTTTCTCTTTATTCCCTTGGGGGGATCAGAAGTGTCTCCGTCGTTCTGTACGGGATCCAGCAGTGACTTGGATCGGTTTCAGCCGAACCCTTGGCCGGCGTCTGGAGCCACACAGGCTTCCAGTTGCCGTCTGATGGTGGCGTGGTCGAGATCACGGCCGATCAGCACCATTTTGTTCATCCGTTCACCGGGCCAGTCGCTGTCATCAATCGTGAAGCGTTTGCCAGCGAGGTGGAACACATGGCGGCGGTCGCTTTCGTTGAACCAGAGAATGCCCTTTGCCCGGAAAACATCTGAGGGCAACTGATTATCGAGGAAGTTCTGGAACTTGCGCAGGGCAAAGGGGCCATCACTGGAGAAGGAGAGGGAGGTGAATCCTTCGATCGCCAGATGGTCTGCTGCTCCCCCTTCCTGGTGATGCTTGTGGCTGTGGTTGTGCTGGCTGTGGTTGTGATCGCTGTGGTCATGGCTGCAATGGCCATGCTCGTGGTCGCAGGCACTGTGGTCGTTCTGGCTTTGGTCGTGATGGCTGTGGTCCTGTTGGTCGGCACTGGCGTGGAGGCTGAGCTGATCGCTTTCGAAAAGGCCCACACTCAGCAGCAGAGGCAGGGCCACCTCTCCTTTCACAGCCCTCAGGATCCGGGCATCGCTCTTGAGTTCATGTAATTTCTCCTCCACTGCGGCCAGCTTTGATGCAGGGACAAGATCCGTCTTGTTGAGCAAGAGGATGTCTCCATAGATCACCTGGGCTCGGCCCACTTCGCTGGCAAGCAGCGCATCATCGAAATTCTCGGCGTCGATCACGGTGATGATCGAATCGAGGCGGGTCTTATCCCGCAATTCGCTGCCGAGGAAGGTCATCGCCACCGGCAGAGGATCTGCCAGGCCAGTGGTCTCCACCACGAGGTAATCCACCGGATCAGGTCGTTCGAGGATGCGATCCACGGCTTCAAGCAGTTCGCCATTGATGGAGCAGCAGATGCAGCCGTTGCTGAGTTCCACCATGTCTTCACCGGTGGCCACCACCAGATCGTTGTCGATGCCGATCTCCCCGAACTCATTCACCAGAACAGCTGTTTTAAGGCCGCTCTGATTGCTGAGGATATGGTTGAGCAGCGTGGTTTTCCCGGCCCCCAGGAAGCCTGTGAGAATGGTCACAGGCACACCTGTGGCCTGAGCAGCATCCGCTTGATCTGCAGGCTGGAGGGATGTTGAGCTGGGCGCGGTCATCAAGCTGTCAGCAGGTAAAGAAAGGAGTTCCGGAGGGACGGAAGACGTCCCCATGCTGGCAACGGTTGCCTTGTTTTGAGTACAGGGTGTTTTGAGTGGAAGGTGTTTTGACTACAGGTGGTTGTGCTGATCAGGTCAGCTGCCTTCCAGGTCATTGATGGCGATGGCGAGATCACGATCCCGTTCACTGATTCCACCGAGATCGTGGGTGGTTAATTCGATCTTGACCGTTGCATAGACGTTGCTCCATTCCGGGTGATGGTTCCTGGCTTCAGCAAGCAGGGCGACCTGGCAGATGAAGCCAAAGGCTTCAATGAAGTTGTTGAACTTCCACTGCCGGCAAAGTTTGCCTTTGCTCAGTGTCCAATCCGGCAGCTCCAAGGCCAAACGATTGATTGCTTCAGGCGTAAGCAGCGCTGATGCCATCACATGTTCTTGACTCTTCTGCTGAACTTATTGCACCAGCGGTGAAAAGGGCTGAGGTTGTTTGGATCAGCTTGAAGGTCGCTTTTGGCGGAAAAGGGGCTCAGGAAATGAAGCCCCCGTGGATTTCAAGGCTGCCTGCAGCGCCCTTGATCACAGCCATCAGCTCACCAGCCTGGTGGATCATGGCATCGTCACCCCTGGCGCTGATGCTCACTTCGGCGCTGCCGAATGGCAGCTTCAAGCGGTCTTCCCCATCACTGAAATCCATCACCCGGTCAAGTCCCTTTCCCTTGGCGAGGAGGAAGGTGTCACGACCCGAGTCTCCCCAGAGTTTGTCCTTGCCGTTGTCCCCTTTGAGGGTGTCTTTGCCTGAACCTCCTCGCAGAGTGTCGTTGCCGCCTCCGCCCCTGAGCTTGTCTCGCCCGGCATCTCCGAAAAGCTGATCTTTGCCACCACCACCAAAGAGATTGTCTTTGCCATCGCCTCCGTGGAGTTCATCGTTGTTGCCTTTGCCATAGAGGCGATCATTGCCTGCAAATCCCCTGAGGGTGTTGCGGGTGTTGTCTCCAGTGATTCGGTCCGCTGCCTCGGTGCCCGTCGATGGGCCTGCCTCCAGGATGTTCAAACGAAAGCTTGATTGATCAAAGAGCTGAAAGTAATCCGGGTCTCGAGCGGATCGAATCGTGAGTTCCACCCATTCAGTTCCTTCCGTTGACGGCTCACTGTCCCCAACCAGTTCAAGATCCACATGGGCCTCTGCCTGGCCTGGGCTGAAAATAAGTTGGTTGGCTGGAATCAATAGATCATGGAATCCCTCTGCAGGGTCTGTATCTGTCCACTTGATGCCGGGTCCTTTCTCCCAATCAAGAAAAACTTTAGCTTCATTGCCTAAATAACCATCTGTACGTGTGAAGATAAGACGGGTTCTGGTTGTGCCGCTCGTGGGCTCAACGATGGAATCACCGTCCTCAAAAGTTACATTGAGAGTGGCTGTTTTCCATGTCTGATCTGTCTCGAACGGGCCTGCATCAATCAGCAGTGATGTTCCTTCTGCTGCTGTGGAGATGGCACCCGTCTCTGCCCCATGGAGTTGGATCAAGGCCTGCTTGTCAAGGCTGGTGAATCCAGGTGAACCGTCTTCATCAATCACCCCCTGGTAAGACATTACTGTTGCATTTGTGTCGGCATTTTTGTCGCTATCTCCATCCTCGTCGTCGTGGGGATGTTCAAGGCCAAGCGCATGGCCAAGTTCGTGATGGGCAACTGTCTTCCATGCGGCTTCTTCTGAATCGGCAAATCTGAAGCGATGGCTGATGGCTGAGTCAGCAATGATCAACTGGTAGCTTTCGGGATCACTGCGTTCAATTGTTGTGATGTCTCCTGATGTGACTTCTTTGTAACTGTTCAAATATTTCCCAGCTTCGTTGTTGCTCAATGAAGCGGTTTGTTCAATTGTGACTTGAGAAAGAGGGTGGCCTTCTGGAACAATGCTGAATTCAGGCTCGATGATTAAATCCGTGTTCGCCAGAACATCTTTCCACCAGCCTTGGTGTTGAGGGTCAAGGGAGGTATCAAAGGACACATAGATCACTCCTTGATCGCCATGCAGCCAGCCTGCGCTAAGCAGCTCGGCTTCAATCGATGAGCCCTTGGCAATTAATTCACGTGTGGTGAGTTCAGCCATGATCTATCTGCCCTATGTCTTGATGTGGTTTGTTTGCCAAAATTCAGTGGAGATTCACTGTCAATCCAGCTGCGATTCTGTGGAGCTGGGTGCCCCTTAGGAGCTGCTTGCTGAACGGACGATATCAACAGGCTTTGCTGTTGGTTTGGATTTCCTTTGAAGTATCAGGCCATTCTCGCAGGCTTTGGCTTAGTTTCGCATCCTTCAGATGAAGGAGTGTTAGGGAAAAGTGACTGTCGGATCCTCCCTTGTTTGTTCAGTCAAACGCCAACGGGAATTGCTTTGGAATTTTTGCAGTCTTGAATTATTGATGAAACCGAGTCTGATCGCTTGCAGTAGATCAGATGAACAGTCAAAGCATTTTACTGCAGCATTGGCAATCATTGGGCTATGCGAGTTGTTGCGTACTGCTTTTGTAATGTGGAAAGTTTAAATCTTCGCTGGCTTAAAAGATGCCTATACGAGGAACATGTTCTCTGCGGCTTCGGAAGTTTCCAGGTTTGTGAGTGTGCTTAAAACTTCAGTTGAGCCTGAACTTGACTGAGATTGTCCATTGCCGGTTGAGACGTGCTCAGCATGGAAGTCTCGGAATGATTCGAGGTCGTTACCTGTCAAATCTTCAATGACGCCATTTTTCTGATTCCGCTTAGGGTCCTTGTAGGAGATCAGCACATCTGACTCGATATTGGGTTTCTTGCGAAGAGTAAGTTTGACGATTGTGTCTTCTTCGGGTATATCAATCCTTGAGACTTTGGTGCGCTTGCCATCAACAGTGACTTTGAAGCGGCTCTTCTTGATATTGGAAACACTAAGGACTTCGTCAAAAATAAGGGTCGCCCGTCTTTTGCTGAACACAGCGTCCTCAATGATTGGAGCTTCTGAATCAATCTCCAAGGCGTTTTCAACAGCAAACTCGGACAAGGTTTCTAAGTCATTGCCGCTGGTATCTTCTATGAACTTGTGATCTTGATCGCCAGCAAGGTCCTTGTAGCTCAAGGTAATCGTATCACCATTCGTAATTGCTTTTTTCAGATTCAGGATCACCTGCCCTTCCTCAGGTCTTGTATTAACTGATGTGATTTTATTCTTCTTGTTATTTACTAGTGCTTTGAACCGAGAAGCGGCTGGCTGTGTGTCATTAAGGGCCTTATTGAAACTCAGGAGAATCTGGTCAATCTCTTGCATTTCAGCATGATCAAGTATCAAGGGAATGGTGTCTTCTGTTCCATCATTAGGATTGGCAAGAGTGTTACTTTGGGTTGCGTCGTCATTAACAGCTGTAAGAAAAAAGTTGTTTTGCGCTTCAATTGAGCCACCATTGCCATCGATGACGTTGTAGGTCAAAGAGACCGTTCCGTTGAAGAAGGAATAGGTGCCATTGCCGTTATCGCTGATGCTGCCATTGGTGGCGGAGAGGTTTGTGATGGATAGTGCATCACCATCCACATCGCTGTAGCCCTGCAGGAGTTGATCTGTTGTGAGGGTGTAGATGGTGTCTTCTGATCCAGCCGCAAGAGTTGCGGGAGTGCCGGTTAGGGTTGGACCGTCATTGACAGATGTAAGTGAGAAGCTGTTTTGAGCTTCAATTGAGCCACCATTGCCATCGATGACGTTGTAGGTCAAAGAGACCGTTCCGTTGAAGTTGGTATCAGGAGAGAAGGAATAGGTGCCATTGCCGTTATCGCTGATGCTGCCGCTGGTGGCGGAGAGGGTTGTGATGGATAGTGCATCGCCATCCACATCGCTGTATCCCTGCAGGAGTTGATCTGTTGTGAGGGTGTAGGTGGTGTCTTCTGATCCAGCTTCAAGAGTTGCAGGAGTGCCGGTTAGGGTTGGACCGTCATTGACAGCTGTAAGTGAGAAGCTGTTTTGAGCTTCAATTGAGCCACCATTGCCATCGATGACGTTGTAGGTCAAAGAGACCGTTCCGTTGAAGTTGGTATCAGGAGAGAAGGAATAGGTTCCATTGCCGTTATCGCTGATGCTGCCATTGGTGGCGGAAAGGTTTGTGATGGATAGTGCATCACCATCCACATCGCTGTATCCCTGCAG
>DASCPR010000067.1:0-1611 GCA_036012625.1 Prochlorococcaceae cyanobacterium Fu_MAG_50 | reverse complement strand
CGCGTCATGCCTGTATCGAGCTTGAGCTGAACCGCGAACCGGCGTCCGCTGCCGTCCGCCAAGTTCTGACAGAGCAGGGCCTCCCGCATGTTGCTGAGGGTGGGCATCAGCTGAGCATGCAGGCATGCCCGCAGTTCATCGGGGTGATTGAGGTTGCCCAGCACCAGTACTGGCGCATCAATGCCCGCCTGACGAAGTTCCAGGCCTTCCTGCAGGGTTGCAACGCCAAGGCTGCTGGCTCCTCCCCTCAAGGCAGCCTGGGCAACTGTCAAGGCTCCATGGCCGTAGCCATCAGCCTTGACAACGGCCATCAGCCGGCAGCGTTCGTCTAGGAAGCGTCTCAGGCCCCTGGCATTGGCTTCGATGGCTGCTGCTGAAACTTCAATCCAGGCCCGCTGACGGGGGTCCGTCAGGCTTTGCTGCCGTAGGCAAGGATCCCATCCCTGCATCTCTTGCTGACTGTTCAGGCTTCCCATGGCTGCAGAGCAGGCATTGGCGAGGTGTCCCAAGTGCTTGGGGCTAGCATGCCGCTAAACCGGGTTGCTGGCATGGGCCAGGTTCTCGTACTCAATGCGTCCTATGAGCCGCTGAATATCACAACCTGGCGCAGAGCCATGGTGATGATGCTCAAAGGGAAGGCAGAAAGCCTCGAGCAGGATTCGACCCGCATGATCCGCAGGGACACCATGCTTCCCACGGTGATCCGCTTGCGTCAGTACGTGCGGGTCCCCTTCCGCCAGCTGCCCATGACCCGTCGCAATGTCTTTTATCGAGATGGTCACTGCTGTCAGTACTGCGGTTTGAACAACGACCAGTTGTCGATCGACCATGTGATTCCCCGTAGTCGCGGCGGAACCGATAACTGGGAGAACGTCACAACGGCTTGCCTGCGTTGCAACGTGCGCAAGGGAAACAGAACGCCGCTGGAGGCCGTGATGCCACTGCGCTCAACTCCCCGTCGTCCTCTGAGCAGCCTCAGCTTCGAGGCTTCCCGTCAGATTCATGCCGGGTATCACAGGGAATGGGCGAAATATGTGATCGGCAGCTGATCACTGCCTTGGCTTGAATTGACTTGGTTCAGTCCTGATCCTGATGGCTGAGTTCCTCCAGCTGCTGCCGTTGTTCTTCGGCGATGCAGGCACCGATCAGTTCATTCAGCTGTCCTTCAAGGACCGGCTCCAGGGAGAAATTACGGCCCAGTCTGTGGTCGGTGGTGCGGTTGTCCTTGTAGTTGTAGGTGCGGATCTTTTCGCTGCGGTCACCGGTGCCAACCTGAGCCTTGCGTGCTGAACTTTCGCGAGCATTGGCTTCGGCAACCTGGCGCTCCAGCAATTTGGCCCTGAGAATCTCCAGCGCCCGCTCCCGGTTCTGAAGCTGGGAGCGCTGCTGGGTGCAGAACACCCTGATCCCAGTGGGTTTATGCAGAAGATCCACGGCGGTTTCAACCTTGTTGACGTTCTGGCCGCCGGAACCGCCGGAGCGTGCCGTGCTGATGTCGAGATCCACGGGGTCGATCTCCACTTCAACGGGATCCGCTTCCGGCATCACCGCAACTGTTGCGGTGGATGTGTGCACCCGTCCCTGGGATTCGGTGGCCGGAACCCTTTGCAC
>DASCPR010000066.1:0-12473 GCA_036012625.1 Prochlorococcaceae cyanobacterium Fu_MAG_50 | reverse complement strand
TCTGAGGCATTGACTCAAGAGGCTTGAACAGTTCAGGGAAGACGCGTTGCCAACCCTTGATCAAGGGGTCATCTGGCTCACTGATATAAAGATGAACAGAGCCATTGTATGCATCAACAATAGCCTTAACTGAATTCCTTAGGTATCGCAGCGGCCGGCCATCAGGGAGGCTGGAGGCATAGGGATAGGTTCGTGTACTGGTGAATCCATCAACAACCCAGTATTGATGTTGATTTCTCTCATAACCATCAGCGCCCTTGCCAAGAGGTAGTGAGACAAGATAGGGGTCAGCCAGCATGTCCAGGAAAGGAGCAATCACCTTTACACGTTGACGAACCTCACGCCGTAACAACAGCTTCGAATTTTTCTTTAGTGCGCCAGTATTCAGAAGCCTTGGGTCTGAAAGATAAACTGAAGCCGCCAGTCTTTGCAGGCTGTTTTCGAGAGGTACACCGCCGGATCCTTTGTAATGATTGTAGCGATTGTCATCACCCTCTGGGTAATCAAATTCCTCAACGCGTGAAGGGGCTACTGCATAGGGGCTGTTCAGCATTCCGAAATACAAGGCTGCCCGACCAATCGGTACAGCTGCTTTCACATTTTGCTTTGTGATGCCGAGAACTTTGCTGCCACGAATCTTCGTTGCCTCGCCGAGGTTGCTGATGAAGTAATCCGGTAATCCATCCGCTGACCTTGTATTCACTGGGCTAAGGGTGAACCCGTACCCATGAGTGAAGACGAAATGACGATTCAGCCAGGTTTTCGAACCTTTAGGCAGTTTGGCTTGATCAAGCTCCCTGGCCGCAATAATCACCTGTTGGCGTACCTTGCGTCCTGGTTCAAGTCGATAACGATCAACAGCAGCGTTCGTAAATTGGTAATAGACCCTTAATTGCTGCAACTGACGATTGGTTGCCAGCAATGGTTGGCTATCCCAGAGCCTGATGTTTGGAATCGTGCTGGTGGCTTTTGCCAGATCCGCCTTGGTTAGTCTTTGCCGTGGCTTGAAGGTGCTGGAAGAGATCGCATCCAGCTGAAAAGAGTGGCGTGTGGCCTTGATCGCATGGCTGAGATAGGCAGACTCGAGGTGAAGCTCCCTTGGTTTCACCACAAACCATTGCAGCAGTGGTGTCAGCAGGATCTCCAGCAACAGGCTTACCAGGGCCACCATGCTGGCCAGCAGTCTCAGGGGCCATCGCTTCTGAACCTGGGGAAGCGGCCAGATCATCAGGGCCAGCAGTGCCGTAGCGATCGCCGCAGTTGCTCGCAGGGGCAGCACAAAATGGGCATCCAACCAACCAGCACCGGCGACGGGCCCGCTCTCTGTCCAAAGCAGTTGATGACGGGACAGCCACAGCAATCCGGCCGTTCCGAGCAGGATCAGGGCGATCAGAGGTTGAAGATGACGTTTCTGGGCTGTTGAAAATGCAGGATGGGCCCAGTCTGTGAGCACCTTCGGCTGACAGAAGCTTCTCAACAGGGCCGTGCTGAGATTGAGCAGCAACAACAGACAAAGCAGCACCAGAATCAGGGCGACAGCCGGGAAACGCCCCATTCCGAAGGTCACATCTGCCCCCAGTAGAGGCTCGATGCGGCCCATCGGCGGCAGGGCGATAGCCAGAGCCCAGAGTCCCCAGGCTCTGGCAACGGTGATGCTGAAACAGGCAGAACCGATCAGCTGCAGAACCTTCAGGCCACGACGGGGGCCGATCAACAGCAGCAGCGCAAAGATCAGGGTTGAGAAGCTGACGAGCAGAGCCGAGTTGTTGCTGATGGATTCAGCCCACCAGTGGCCGAGCGTGAACGGTCTCAGCACAGCAAGCCAGGCCAGCCGCAGCAACAGGGCAACATCACTGAGGACAAGGGCTGCACTGCCTAACAGGGCTGCGCTGTAGCCCCAGCCAATCAGGCCATAGGGCAACGCCCCATTCCCAGGAGAGCGTTGCAGGGTCTGCCAGCGCCGTTGCCATCGCTGGCAGGGCAAAACAATGAACAGGGCCACGATCAGGCCTGCGCCCTGCAGTAGCCAGCGACGTAAGAGGACCTGCTGCCAATCAAATTGGCTGAACCAGGCCCACTCCACCTGCATCCTCAGCAGGATCCATGCCAGACCTGCAGCGAGCAGCAGCCATGGCCCGAGGCGGATGAGATCCCGATGGTTTCGGCTGAATCCTCTCAAGCCGAATCAAACAGCTGCACAAGATTAGGGCGATTGGCGGCGGAAACTAGGGGTGGCGTTGCAACGCCACCGCCGCAACGGATGGTTTCGATGCCTCGCCGCTCAGATCACCGCTCTGATCTCCAGGTTGAGCCGCGACCGTTTCAACCTGATCGCTGAGCCCGGCAAGGGCCAGAAATCTTTCGCTATTGAGTGTCTCCTCTTCCATCAGCGCCTCCACAAGCCGATCCATCTCCTCCCTGCGACTCCGCAACAGCTCAACAGCCTGGTTGAGGGCAGCCATCGCCAGCTCACGGATCTGCTCATCAATGGCCTTACCTGTGGATTCGGCATAGTTCGGCCTGGTATGAACAAGATCACGGCCAAGAAAAACCTCTGACCCGGCGGCTTCAAGGGCGACAGGTCCGAGGCTCGAAAAGCCGAAACGGGTCACCATCTCCCGTGCAAGCTTGGTCACGCTCTGCAGATCACCGCTGGCACCCTGGGTCACCTCATCAGGGCCAAATACCACAAGTTCAGCAGCGCGGCCGCCGAGTGCAACCACCAGACGTGCCTGCAGGTAGGCCTTGGTCACAAGGCCTGAATCGAGAATTTCATCATCGGGCCAGAAGCGTGTGAAACCACCGACCCCACCGCTCCTGGGCAGCAGGGTGACCTTGTCGACACGATCGGCGTTGGCGGTGAGTGCTGCCACCAGGGCATGGCCGATTTCGTGATACGCGATCAGCCGCTTCTTGGCTGAATCCTGCAGGGGTGCTGCCGTGAGCCCCATCGTGATTCGCTCGAGGGCGGCTTCGATCTGATCACTGCCGATGGTTTTGCGCTCATGCCTTGCCGTGAGGATGGCGGCTTCATTGAGCAGGTTGGCAAGGTCTGCACCGGAGAACCCTGGCGTACGTCTTGCCCAGTCCTCTAGGGACACGTCTTCGTCCAGAGGACGGGTGCGGGAATGAACAGAGAGAATGGCCTTGCGCCCGCGGCGATCCGGCAGTGAAACCTCGATCCTGCGATCAAACCGCCCCGGCCGCAACAGGGCTGCATCGAGGACATCCGCCCTGTTGGTGGCTGCCAGCAGGATGATCCCGGAATTATCCGCGAATCCATCCATCTCCGTCAGTAATTGATTAAGGGTCTGTTCCCGCTCGTCATTGCCTCCGCCGATACCAGCCCCCCGCTGCCGCCCCACCGCGTCGATCTCATCGATGAAGACAATGCAGGGAGAGTTCTCCTTGGCCTTGCTGAATAGGTCCCTGACGCGACTGGCGCCGACACCGACAAAGAGCTCAACGAATTCGGAAGCGGCGATCGAGAAGAAGGGAACACCAGCCTCTCCGGCAATCGCCTTGGCAAGCAGGGTCTTGCCGGTGCCCGGCGGACCGACGAGAAGCACACCTTTAGGTATCCGTGCACCGAGCTGAATGAAGCTTTCGGGTTGGCGCAGAAAGGTCACAACTTCCTGCAACTCCTCCTTGGCTTCATTGATGCCGGCCACATCCTCAAAGCGCACCTCAAGGTCTTCCTGAGGCTTGATCCGCGGCTGAGCACGGGCAAACCCCATCGCCCGGTTGGCCACCTTGGCTGATCGGCGCAGCAGCAGGGTCAGGCCAACGATGATCAGAGCGATCAGGGCGATATTGCCGGCTAGGCCGGCGAGGGCCTGCTCCTGGCGGATGTCCTTGACATCCAGGGGAGTGCCCGCTGCTTCTGCCGCCCGAAGCAGCTTCTGATCATTGGCGAACACAGCAACGGTGGCCTTGCGATCATCGGGGTATCGCACCAGTACTTCACGTCTTGCCGGGATCAGCTCAAGGGAAACAACCTCCCCTGAACTGATCTGTTTGAGCAGCTCGCTATAGCTGGGCGGAGGCGATGCTTGTTGCCGTGGGAAGAAACCCTCCCCTGCCCGTGGCCTTGGAGATGGCACAGGGTCTGGGGAGGACGCCTTCGTTGCGGCTGGGCCTGAACTCACTATCTGTAATGCATTGACAAGAGCCTAGCGATTTGACGCAGGGACTCATGAAGAGAGATGATCAGCGATTGGCAAGATGGGCCTGAGATGGCAGTTCCGAAGAAGAAGACCTCTAAAGGCAAGCGCAATCAGCGTCATGCTGTCTGGAAGGCGAAGGCTGCAACAGCTGCGCAGCAGGCGTTGTCCCTTGGTAAATCAGTGCTCAGTGGCCGCGCACAGGGCTTTGTCTATCCGATGAACGAAGCTGAGAATTCAGAGGATTGATTGGTTAGGCCGCTGCGGTCAATCCTGCATCCCTAAGCACTGCATTGCTCAGAACGGCTTCCCTTGCAACTGCATTGCTGATAACGGCATTGCTCAGAGCTGCATTGGTCAATTCATTTGATCAAGCCAGCAAGTCGACTTCGCCAGTGTGATCCGATTCAGCTGTCTTGCCATCGTCAGATCCACCTGAGCATCTGAGTGGATGGCCTCCAGGTAAGCCTGGGGGAGAGCGCTGAGAATCATGCGCACAAATTGATTCAGCTCCGTTGGCGGTAGAGAAACGCCACGCTGGGCGAGCATCGTCTGCTCCTGTTCTGATTTCCATGTGGCGGTGGCGTTGAACTCCAAGGCCTTCAGATGCCAGAGGAAATCCAATCGTTGCCAGATTGGCTCGTAGGTCTTCAACGCAGCCTCGACAACAGGGCGATAGGCGCGCTCCTTCGCTGTTAAGAACGGCAGCCTCGAATCCTGGGAAAATCCGCCAGCGAAGCCCGATGCGCTGCAGCCCAGAAACCAGCCCTCGATCAACAGCAGCTCTGCCGTTCTGGAATGCCAGCCGCAGCGATCGCCGCGCCCACCCCTGAGGGCTTTATCAAACCGTGGTGCATGCAGTGCTTCGCCTCGCTGCCATCCACTCAGGACCCGCTCCATCAAGGCCAGATCATGGCTGCCGGGCAAGGCCCGCGGCACTCCCCAGGGGTTGCCGGCCATCGCCCGATCAAGTTCAGCGGCCGCGAAGTAAAAATCGTCGAGAGAGATCACCGCCACAGGCCAGCCCAGTTGAGCCGCGGCAGCCTCGAGCCAGCGGCCGAGGCTGGTCTTGCCGCTGCCTGGAAGCCCACTCACGCCGATCAGGCGACGCTGCCCGCTGCCGAGACAATGCTCAATCTGGGTGAGCAGGGGGAGGCCAAGTCCCCAGATCCAGTCGCGGCGCGTGCCAGAACTCCAGTGGCTTTGCGCGAGCCCAACGCCTCCCCGACCCTGCCAGTGATGGAGCCATTGCTGAGGATCAGCCCAACCAAAAGCTGCGAGCAGCTCCTCAAAGGGCGCCAAGGGGAAGTGAACCTCTGGATCAGCTGGATCCGTCCAGGGTGTGCACTGCTGAATTGCGACTGGCTCAGGAGCCAACTTTGAAGGCCTCGAGCACCACGGCATAGACCGTTCCCAGCCGCAGGTTATCGATGGCCTGCCAACCCAGGGGCCAGGGATCGGCCTTCACCCGGCTGCGGATGCGCACCAGGGCTTCAATCATCAGAACCATCACCAGCACAACCACGGTGCGCTCCCCGGTGCGCTGCAGGTAGTAGGCCGTGAGGTTGCTGCCCAGAAAAAAGCCCACAAGAAGGCTGATCAGGGAGACACTTCGCCGCCGCCAGGGCCCACGCCAGGACAGCACCAGATGCTTGCCGACCTGACGTTGGAATGCCTCGTAGCGGGTGGATTGCTGGCTCATGGCTGAGCCATCACCTCTTAAGATTCTGCAGATACTCCAGCGTGATCTTTGCCTCAGCACAAGGGGGGCCACTGATCAGGGTGCAGGGTTGATCTGGGTCCCCGAGGTGATCCACCACGGCAACGGCTTGATCCAACTGGCCGGCGAGATCCAGATCCCAGGGGGCTGGCGTCAGCAGACAAGCCAAACCTGCCGCTGTTGCCGACGCCAGCCCCGCCTTGGAATCTTCAAAGGCAAGCCCCTCGGAGGCGCTGACGCCACTGGCGGCAAGGGCCTGTTGATAGGCCTCGGGATCAGGTTTGCGGCGGCTCACATCCTCGGCGGTGATCCAGCCCTTGAAGGGTGCATCTCCATCGGGAAAGGCGTTACTGAGAAGTTCCTGCACGGAATCATGGCCACTGGTGGTGACAATCCACTGCTGCAGGCCCGCTGCCGTCAGTTCCCTGAGCAAGCGCCTGACGCCGGGCCGCCAGCTCACCTGACCTGAGCGGATCCTTTGCTTGTAACTGGCATGTTTCATAGCCTTCAATCGGCTGAGAACCTGATCGTCCAACTCCCGGCCCTGTTGGCTGGCAAAGGCTTTGATCCGCGCACCTCCACCGGGAATACTGAGCAGATCGCCATAGGTCTGCCGGTCCCATTGCCAGGGGAAACCACCGGCGGCGAAGGCTTCATTGAAGGCGACGCGATGGCCCTCCATCTCCGTATCTGCAAGGGTTCCATCCACATCCCAGAACACGGCCCGTAATTTGGCCATCGAATCTGAACAGACAACACCCGCCAGCTTGTCGGAAGGCGCAAAATGCGAGAGCTCGCCCGCCCCTGCTGTTGCCGTCTTCTGACACCATCAATCGGACCTGGCAGTTGCCCGATCCCATTGCTGCCAACCCCCTTGAAGGGTTGGATCTGCCGCTGCCGCTCCGGGCCGTGATCGCTCGCAGAGGTGTTGTCGATCAAGCCGCTGCCGCTGAGCTTCTCGATCCCCCTGCACCACCAGAGGCCTCAAGGCATTTCCCGGATCTGGGCATTGCGATCGGACGCTTGCAATCCGCCTGCAGAACTTCGGAGTCTGTTGCGATCTGTGGCGACTATGACGCTGATGGCATGACCAGTGCAGCCCTGCTGATGTCTGCCTTGCAGAGCCTTGGTGCGCAACCGATTGCCGCCATCCCGAGTCGCATGGATGAAGGCTACGGACTCAATACCACCATGGTGAAGCGATTGCATGATCAGGGCACGCGCCTGTTGGTCACTGTTGATAACGGCGTTTCGGCACAAGAGGCCCTGGAGCTTGCCGCCGAATTGAAGATGGAGGTGATCATCACTGATCATCACAGGATTCCCGAGCCGCCACCGGCAGTTCTTGCCCTGCTGCATCCAGCCATAACGCCGGAGGATTCCCCCTATCGATGCCTGGCGGGGGTTGGACTGGCTTTCGTGCTCGCGGCCGAACTTGCCAGGAGCATGGATCGTCTCGATGCCATCGGTGCCTCCAGAGATCTCTTCTGCGTCGGCACCGTTGCCGATATGGCACCGCTGACGGGAGCGAATCGGGCCTGGCTCAAGCAGGGGCTTCAACATCTGCATCAAACCCGCTGCAAGGGCTTGCATGCGTTGCAGATGCTTGCCGGACTTGGAGATCGTCCACTGTTGGCTGAAGACATCGGCTTTCAACTGGCACCGAGAATCAATGCGGTGGGCAGGCTGGGGGAGCCGGATCTGGTGGTGGAGCTGCTGACTGCAGACTCTGATCAGCGGGCGATGGAATTGGCGCGGCAATGTGATGAGTTGAACCGGCAGCGCCGGGATCTCTGTGATGCCATCGAAGCCGAGGCCATTGCTTTGATCGAGGCCGATCGTGTTGAACCTTCCGCCTTTCTGCTCCTGGCTCAGAACCATTGGCATCACGGTGTGATCGGCATCGTTGCAGCTCGGCTGATGGAGCGTTATCAGCGTCCCACCGCCCTGCTTGCCGGGGAGGGTGATGGTCACTTCCGTGCGTCCGTGCGTGCACCCCAGGGTTTTGCGGTTGATCAAGCCCTTGAAACCTGCGGCGACATCCTTGAACGCTTTGGTGGCCACCCGGCAGCTGGTGGTTTCACGGTGAATGCCAGCAATGTCAACCTGCTGCAAGAGCGGCTCAATGCCCTGGCAGAAGCCTGGCTCGCCAGAGATGGTCAGGCCATGGCCGTGGCCCCGGAAGCCCTCCTTAATTTCAAGGACGTGAACTGGACTCTGCTCAAGGCGATGCAGAAACTGGAACCCTTCGGCATCGGCAACCCGCCGCCCCTGTTCTGGGCCCGTGATTGTGTTGTTGTTGAGAAGCGACGGCTCCGGGGCGGCCATCTGCAGCTGAAGCTGGCTCAGGGGGAGTGCCAGCACCGGGCGATCGCCTGGCGTTGGCAGAGTGAAGCGCCCCTGCCTGATCGCGTTGACGTGGCCTTTGAGCTCAAGCGCAATCGCTGGCAGGGTGAGGAACGCCTGCAGCTGGAAATGAAGGCACTGCGCAGGCATTGTTCCCAGCTCAACCTCCACTGCAATGGCAGGGTCTATGCCGCTCAGAGAGGCGACAATCAGGAGGTGGTGCTGACCAACCCTGAGGGCCAGCGAATCAAGGCCAGGGTCAATGCCAAGGGCAGGCTGAAAAGCAAGGACAAAGGCGCTGACCATCCCTACGTTGTGAGCTTGTTGGCAGAGGCAGCTCTGGGCCTTGGATTGAGCACATGAGCAAAGACCATCGGCGCTTTAATCAGCTGATTCCTGGGGTCTTCACCAGCAAGGGCTCACAGGCGATGCACCTGCTGCAGCACCTTCTCGTCCTCACTGCGATCGGTCTGCTGATCGGCCTGGCCTGCTGGCCTCTGGGGGTGGTGGACCGCCTGCAGGTCTCGATGGCGGATTATCTGCCAACAGGGATGTTCGCCTCCTGGAGCGGCTTGGGTCTGCTGTTGATTCTCCTGCCGATTCCAGTGATGCCTGTGTTGCTGCTGCTGCAGCGAGGGCCATGGAAAGAAGGGGCCGGTTCAGGCATTCCCCAGACCATGTCTGGTCTTGAGGACCCCTCCCAGCTCTCCACTGCTCTGGGAACCAAGGGAACGATCAAGCGTGCAGTGCTCTGGTCGGTTGCGACCCTGGCCCTCCTCCCCCTGGGCCGGGAGGGCCCTGTTGTGCATGTGGGCGCAGCGATTGCACGTGCCGCCTATCAACGCTGGCAGCGATGGTTGCCAGCCATGAAAGAGGAACAGATGGTCGCGATCGGTGGTGGTGCCGGCCTTGCTGGTGGATTCAATACACCGCTGCTGGGAATCCTGTTCACGATTGAGGAACTCACCGCTGAGTATTCGGTGACGGTGATCTGGCCTGCGCTGGTGATCGGGGTTGGTGCGGCTGGGATGAGCAACTTGTTCGGGCAGCCGATGTTCAGCCTCGGCGTGTTCAACGTGATTGTCTCCGAGCCGGAACTGTTGTTGATGGCCTTGCCGATCGGCCTTGCCGGTGGTCTGGCGGGTGGCTTCTTCAACCGCACTCTTGTCTGGTCAACAGGTCGGATGAGCAGGATCGTGCAGGATCGGCCGATTGCAGTGGGTCTGATCCTGGGCGCTTGCCTGAGTGTGCTCTCCCTGGCCAGCTGGGGAATGAGCACAGGGGACGGGGAGGCTCTGCTCTCGCAGATCATCAATGACGGAATCTCAACACCAGATGGAGAGCTTGATCGGCTCTCACAGGGTGGGATGTACCTCTGGATCACCGTGGTGCGAGTGCTTGGGCCGATTCTGGCCTTGGCACCTGGAATACCCGGTGGATTGATCGACCCCTCCCTTGCCTTCGGCGGAGTACTTGGTCATTCGATCTGCGCACTGCTTGGCGTGAGTACACATCTCGGCATCGGGCTCGGGCTCGCAGCCGGACTTGCAGGGGCGACTCAGCTTCCCCTCGTTTCGATGGTGTTCGCCTGGCGCATGGTCGGCGATCAACAGCTTTTTGCAGGCGTGATTCTCGCTGCTGTCCTGGGGTCCTATGTGGGAAGGCTGATTGCACGGAAGCCCGTGTATCACGCCCTCGCCGAGCTTTACAAGGCTCGCCTGTAGAAAAGAATGAAGACCACGGCTGGACCAACCAGGGTGATCATTGCCAGGGCTGCAAAAGTTGTGATCAGGTTGAAGTCAAGTCCCATGAGAATGAATGCAGGTCCTTTTCGATGCCCCCCACAGCCTACGGGGCACATGCACTTGCGATCCTAATGCAACCAGATCTCTGTGATGGCTTGTCACAGCAGCAGCCATGAAGCGAACCTCAGCGCAGTGGAGATGCATGAAGCAGTGCGGTGCCTGTTGCCGGCTTGCACCCGAGGAACGCCCGGAAGCCCTGCAAGCACTGAATCCCTCCCAGCGAGAGCTTTACCTCGACATGGTCGCCGCGGACGGCTGGTGCAAACACTTCGACAGCGGTGGACGACGCTGCCGGATCTATGACCAGCGTCCTGACTTCTGCCGCGTCAGTGAACTCGGCACCATGTTCGATGTCGGCCCTGGCCAGATCGACGCCTTTGCAATCTGCTGTTGTCGTCAGCAGATCCGCTCTGTTTTCGGTGGGCGGAGCCCTGAACTGCGTAAGTTCGAACGCATGCTGCGCTGCCCTGCCCCGATCAATGGTTGATGCTGTTGAAACAGACGCGGCAAGCAGCGGCGAGGATGAATCCCGGGAGCTGGGATTTCTGCCGGTACTTGTCAGTACCTTCACCACGGTTTTTCTGGCTGAGCTGGGGGACAAGACCCAGCTAGCGACATTGCTGCTTTCGGCTCAATCGGGCCAACCCTGGCTTGTCTTTGCCGCTGCTGCTCTGGCCCTGATCAGTTCAAGCCTCGTCGGTGTTCTGGTGGGGCGCTGGCTGGCCAGGATTCTGCCGGCCGAGAGGTTGGAGCGAATGGCTGGAATCCTGATGGTGGGCCTTGGCCTGTGGCTTGGCCTGCAGGCCACCCAGTCACTGCTCATCTCCACGCAACAGGGCTGAAACCATGGATAGTGCACTGCTGATCTCCACCTCTGTCACCATCTTTCTGGCGGAACTAGGCGACAAGACACAACTGGCCACGGTCGCCATCAGTGGCACCACAAATCGTCCGTTGGCGGTGTTTCTCGGTTCCTCATCAGCCCTGGTGCTGGCAAGCCTGATCGGAGCCCTGACCGGTGGCTCGATGGCGACCCTGATTCCCCGTGACCTGCTCCAACTCGGTGCCTCACTGGGATTTCTGATCATCGGTCTGCGGCTTCTCTGGCCGCTTCTCTCCGTTGAGACCATCAGCAGCGAGAACAATTAAACCTTGTTCAGAAATTCCGATCCAGCCATTCGGGCCTATAAGGAGACCCATGCATGCCTAAAGTTGACACTCACCGGAAGTTGACTCTTCGCTGTCTTCGGATGCCTTCGTGGTGATCTCCCCCCGGTCTTGAAGACCGGATTATTCCCTTTTTCATCAGATGAAGTTCACGGTCGCCGATCTGCTCGACCACCTCCCTTCGCCGGGCTCACTCGAGACCAGCAAGCTTGAGAAGATCCTCAAGCTCACCACCAAAACAGATCGGCATAGTCTCGCCCTGGCCCTGCAGGCCCTCGACAGACTTGGAATCGTCGTCAGAGACGAAGGCGGCAACATTGAACGCCAACTGGATGAATCTGTTGTTGAGGCAAGGCTGAGATGCAGCAGCAAGGGCTTCTGCTTCGCCCTCAGGGAAGACGGCGGCGAAGACATCTATATCCGTGATCATCAACTGAACCATGCCTGGAACGGTGACCGGGTGCTGGTCAAGGTCACCCGGGATGGTGGCCGCCGCCGCTCTCCTGAAGGGGGCGTGCAATGCATTCTCGAGCGCTCCACCACAAGCCTGCTCGCCCAGGTCGAACGCCAGGACGAAGCCCTGCAGGCCCTGCCCCTTGATGACCGGTTGCTGGCGACAATCCACCTTCCCGAAGCCGATGCCTGCCATCTCAAAGAGGCCGAGGTGACCAGCCTGGTGGAGGTGAAGATCGACCGCTATCCCATTGCCCAGTTTGCCGCTGAAGGCCATGTGGCCAGACAGCTACCCCTCAATGGCAGCCCCTCTGCCGATCGAGATCTTGTGCTCACCAAGGTGAACCTGCAGGAGCGGGCTGCAGCACCGAGAGGCAGCCTCAAGGCTCCCACCTCAAAACATCGGGAAGATCTGACAAGCCAACCCGCCCTGTTGCTGCGCAGCTGGAAGGTCAGTGATGCCCCACCCCTGCCAGCTGTTCATGTGGAAGCCCATTCCGGAGGTTGCCGGCTCTGGGTTCATGCCCCAGCCGTGGCTGAACGGCTCGGCATCGGCAACAGCCTCGACCTCTGGTTGCGGGAGCGGGGGGAAGCCCTCTGCCTCGGCGATGTATGGCATCCCCTGTTCAATCCTTCATTGACCAAGGCCTCGGCCTTCACCACTGGTGAAATCAATGAAGCCGTGAGCGTGCGTCTTGATATCAGTGCCGAAGGTGAACTGACGGACTGGCAGTTCTGCCTGAGCACAATCCAACCGGTTGCTGAGATCAATCCAGCGGCGTTGGATGCTCTTGCTGCAAGAAAACCAAAAGCGCGCAC
>DASCPR010000065.1:0-3821 GCA_036012625.1 Prochlorococcaceae cyanobacterium Fu_MAG_50 | reverse complement strand
AGCAGAGGCAACTGTTCGCGCTGATCTGGTTTGCCCCACCCCGAGGGCTCGGAGCTGGGGTTCAGTGCTGAAGGCCTGCTGGATGCCGCTCTGGAGCTGATCGAACC
This sequence comes from Prochlorococcaceae cyanobacterium Fu_MAG_50, assembly GCA_036012625.1. GTDB lineage: Bacteria > Cyanobacteriota > Cyanobacteriia > PCC-6307 > Cyanobiaceae > DASCPR01. The sequence goes on along the minus strand of DASCPR010000065.1, from coordinate 3,714 downwards.
CTGCTCTGGGCTACGGCGTTGGGTGGTGAAGCGCAATGCGGGATTCAGCGGCGAGGGCAATGCCCGACTCCAAACGGAAGCTCTGCAGCTGGCTGGCTGTTCAGCAGGCTGACTATTCAGCACAGGGGCGGCGTGATCACCTGCGGCTGGCCATCGTCACTCTGCCGATGCCGCTCTGCATTACCACGCCCTGAGCGAGAGGGGCAGCGTGTTTGATCTGTTCGGCTGACTCTCGGAGCACGGCAAGCTGGCAATGAGATGTATCGGCACCACCCTGGCGGAGGCTCGCGAGGTGGAAGCCCGCACCCGGGCCCACCTGCTGGGAGATGTGACCCGTCCTGATGGCCATGATCGCAGCGATCTCCATGCCCGCAGCCCGCGACCAAGTGGAGGCTCTCAAGGCCTACAGCGCTCCCTTCCCGGCAGATAGCCTCAGAGTGGGCCTTGATCTGCTTGGCCTTCCGGTTCTCGAGCGGATGTGATGCAACCTGCAAACCCTTCTGAAGCTGCCGACCCCTCTGAAGCTGACGATGCAAAGCTGCCCTGGGGAGCACCCGCAGCTCGTCCTGAGGTGGAGCATCTCAAGGCCTACAGCGCACCCCTGGAGGGTCGCCGTGATCTGTTGCGTCTGGATTTCAATGAGAACACCATCGGCCCCAGCCCACGGGTGGTGGAGGCCTTGCGTGGGATCTCCGCCGAACAGATCGCCATTTATCCCGAATACGACGGTTTGCGAGAGGCGTTGATTGCCAACCTCAGCGGCATCGGATTGCGAACCCCACTGGACCCGGCCCAGGTGGGCTTGTTCAACGGTGTGGACGCTGCGATTCATGCCATCTTTCATGCCTACGGTGAGGCCGGTGACCGACTGCTCACTACGGCACCCACCTTCGGCTACTACACCCCTTGTGCCCAGATGCAGGGCATGGAGATCCTGGCCCTGCCCTATGAGGGGGGCCATTTCGACTTCCCGCTTGGGGCCATTCAACAGGCCCTTTCCGCTGAACCAAGGCCGCGATTGCTGTTGATCTGCAACCCCAACAATCCCACCGGCACCCGGCTGGCCCCTGAGCGCCTGATTGAGCTAGCGACTGCAGCGCCAGGCACTCTGGTGGTGGTGGATGAACTCTATGAGGCATTCACGGGAGACAGTGTGCTTCCTCTGGTGGATTTTGCGGCTACACCGAATCTGTTGGTGTTGCGCTCCCTGGCGAAAACCGCCGGCCTCGCCGGCCTGCGCATCGGCTTCGCCATTGGCAATGCCGACGTCGTCGATCGCGTCAGCAGGGTGACAGGGCCCTATGACATCAATAGCTTTGCGGTGACGGCTGCCTTTGCGTCCCTCGCTGACCAGGCCTATGTGGATTCCTATGTGGCCGAGGTGTTGCAGGCCCGGGACTGGATCAGGGGACGGCTGGAGGTCAGCGGTTTACGCCATCACTGTGAGGGCGGCAATTACTTCCTGGTCTGGCCGGACGCTGCCGCCGCCAGGGTGGAATCTGAACTCAGGCAGGCTGGCATCCTTGTGAGATCAATGCAGGGCAAGACCCTGCTCGATGGCTCCCTGCGGGTGAGCATCGGCACCACCGCCCAGATGCAGAGGTTCTGGCAGGCCTGGGATCGTGTGGTGGTGCACCGCTAATTCACTTCTGGGGGATCAGGTCACATGGCTTTGATAGGCCGCACACCTTTTACTAACCACAATGTTCTGAAAGCTAAGTCATAATCTGTAGAGATGATAATCCTTCCCAAATGCAGAAAGGGGTGCGTATTCAAAGAAAAGGTATAGCTAAATCTTTGAAGAGTACAGGTTAAACAGTCGTTCACAATACAAAAGCCAAACCCATGTAATCCTCGTAGGCAATCGTACGATTAAAGGTCCTTAGGCTTGTCAAGCTATTCCGAATGCATCTTTAATATGTTCGAATCCGCCCTCATCACGAATGGCAGTGCGGTATATATTAAAGTTCTGTTCATAAGAGTCAAGGAAGTCTCTGTTGTAGGGAGCGGCCCAGGAATTCAAGTTGCTAGCCACAAATAAGTGAACAGTTCCTCTTTGACCAGCCTTAATCCCAAAAGCATTATTCTCGACCGTCTCAACATTTAGATCATAGTAATCAATTCTAACTCTTTCGTCATCGTAATCCCAGTCTGGCTCATCTTTGCCTTGGAATGGATTGTATTTGAAAATCTTGCTTGAAGGGACTTTAGGGTTCATTAAAGCATCAAACTCCACAACATCACCATCGGTGAGACTAGAATTCTCAGCAGATGTGGCATCTGCCTTGCCAAACAAAGCTGCAACACCCCATGGAAGATTAAAGTCTCCTGCAACATTAAGTCCTGTAATATCATCAGCATCAGTTACTGAGCCAATGGACTCGCTAGTATTCGCAAATATTGTTAGATTAAAGCGACTGTCGATGCCTTCACTTTCCTGTATGTGCCTCATCATGCTGGCAGCAGATGTGTTATCTACGTATCCACCATCCGCTATCCTGGTGTAGCCTCCGCTTTCTATAGCATCATATAAATCATCATACTCACTCTTCCTTGGGAGTTCGGATGGAAGGCTTAAATCACCGTCTTTTATTTTCGCAACAGGTGAAAGATCTTTTACAACCTGTGAGATGTATTCGATAGCACCACCAAGATCAAGCTCAATCAATCCCCATAAAAGTTCAGCCTCTACATCTTCTAAAATTGTATTGCCTATCTTATAAGTTTTTGGAGCTGCCAGGAGTGCCGCGGCGGCGGAAGAGGCGATAAAGGGTTCAATTAACTTCACATCATCAATTTGCAACCAACCATCACCATCTTGATCAATTTTCCGATTAGATGACTTGTCTTCTACAGAGTGTACAAAAGGAGGAGTTAAATCTGTATAAAATAATCCTTGATTCTGTTGACTATGTTTAATCTTGCCCTCGCTGCCTGCTGTCATCAAAGCACCTGTTACTGGCAAATCTTCGCCATCAATGATTTCACTGTAAAATGTTAATGGTGTTACGTAGGCGTCATTGTTAAAGCTTGGAGTGGTTACATAGGATTGGATATCTCGGCGCCAACCTAAGGGGAAGCCATCATCACGATCCATGCTTACAGGTGTTCTGTAAAGAGCCGTGGCAACTAAAATATCTTTATCTTTAACCCACTCCTGGCGCTTCGATAAGGTTCCGAATTCCCAGCTTTCCAACTCATCATACATGTCATAAGGAGAGTAAACTAATGCCGGTACAATTTGATCCCAGTCGAGGTCATTCTCGGTTGCTATTGAACCGATATTCGCCCAGAAGATAACTTGATTAACGGCCTCGATGAGTTTGTCATTGACATTCTGAGCTCCATCGACAAGATCTCTAGCACCGTCAAGTAACGCACTAAAATCAATTCCGAGCCAGGACTCTATTAATGAGTTGGCATAGCTAAACGAGTCAAGAAAGTCATTTACAGGAGTTGAAAAGTCAAGGGAAGTGAGTTCATCAGAATCAAAGAAATCTCTTATCTCAGCATAGTAACCATCTGTAAGGTACTCATTAATCTTCGACTCAGTTTCAAACACATCAAGAAATTCATCTGAAAATGCGAGATGAGAAAGAAACCAAGCACCTCCTGAGTTCGCAGATATTGACTCTACATTTTTCATTAAGCCATCTACACTCCTGGGCGGAGTGAATAAGACTTTGTCGCCAATGTTTACGCTAGGGGTATCAA
>DASCPR010000064.1:0-6171 GCA_036012625.1 Prochlorococcaceae cyanobacterium Fu_MAG_50 | reverse complement strand
GCTTCAGCAGGGATCGTCGCCGTTCCCTCTCAGCCGAGGCCGAGCTGGGAGACAATGCTTTGACCCGTCAGCAGTTCGGTGATCAGACCAAGGGCGACTCCGAGCATGGCCAGGCGGCCATTCCAGGTCTCGGCGAAGTTCACGAACCCCAGGCGAGGTGCATCGTTGGTCATTGGAGAAGCACTCTGACAATCTCAATCTAATAAAGCCTGCAAAGTCATAAAGCCTGCAAGGTTTTGGAAGCGATCCAGGGCCTAGTTCGCTTTGTTTTTTCAGCTGCCTCGGCTGCTTTCCCCGTCTCCTCCAGAAAGATGCTTCTTTGTCCTTGCCGTTGCCTTGGCTGAGATGGGGTCATCAGGCCAGGGATGTTTCGGATAGCGGCCCCGCATCTCCCGGCAGACGTCCCGATAACTGCCTGTCCAGAATCCCTCCAGATCCCTTGTGCGCTGAAGAGGGCGACCTGCGGGCGAGAGCAGCTCGATCGTGAGCGCAACGCGACCATCGAGAAGCCTTGGACCCTGCCTGCAGCCGAACATTTCCTGCAGCTTCACGGACAGGGTGATCTCACCATCGCCATAGACAAGTTCAGCCCTGCGTCCCGATGGGATGGGCAGCTGCTCCGGCAACAACAGTTCAAGCTGTTGACGCCGCTCCCAGCTCAGATCTCCCCAAAGTGCTTCGATCAGACCTGGCTCGCCCAGCTCCTTCAGACTCATGCATCCGAGCAGCGCTGTCTGCAGCCATGATTCAGGATCCCTTGCCAGTTCTTCCAGGCTCCTGCAAGGCCATGGTGCACCCAGGTGCTGCTGAGCGAGGTTCAGGCGGCAGCGCAACTGCTGGCTGCGCCTCCCCCAGGGAAGTCCCTCCAGCCCCTGGCTGCGCAGAACCTTGAGCAGCAGATCGCGGCAATCTTCTGCTGAGGGTCTGGGCAGGGGTTCGCGAGCGATCAGCAGTTCTCCCAGGCGCAAGATTCGCTCGGCTTTGATCTGTGAACGCTGCCTGTCCCAGCCAATGTCTTCAGACCATCTCGCCTCTTTCCTGCCCAGTTCTTCAACCTGCTCCATCGGCAGGGGAAGGGCGAGTCGAATCAAGGTGTTGGCTTCGCCAAGATCAACCCTTGCCACCGCAAGGGCAGGGCTCATCCGCAGCGGATCATGACTTGGCAGGCGTGCCCCTCTGCCTTGCCTAAGCTGATAAGAGCCCGCTTGGTCGGCCCGTTTAAGCGCAAGCCAGCCTGGGAATGCCTTTGTAATCAGCAATGCGGCGAGGGTGTCATCGCTTAGCTGAGGGTTGTTTTCCCTCGAGATCACCTCCGCAAAGGTCTCAGCTCTCAGCTGTCTTAAAAGCTGTTGGCTGAGGCGTTGGATCGGCCTGAGCCTTGCTTGCATCCCTGGATCGATCCTCGACCTGGTCTTTCGCAGCAGTTGCAGACGCAGGCTGAGATCACAGCCAACCTCCTGACTGTTGATCGGATCACGATCACTCAGCAGGGCGGCGAGATCAGCCCCCAGGGCTTCACAACCCCAGGCCTTGGCTTGCAGGAGCAGGATGCCGAGCCTTGGATGCACCCCGAGATGGCTGAGTTTGCGGCCAGTGTTGGTCAGTCTCCCTTCTGGATCCAGGGCATCCAGGCCGATGAGTTGTTGTTGACCTTCTTGAAGTGCCGCCCCTGGGGGCGGATCAAGCCATGGCAGTTCTTTGCCAAGGCCTGCTCCCCATGCGGCAAGTTCCAGCACCACGGGTTGGGGATCTGCGCGCAGGAGTTCCGGTGATGCATAGGGCGCTCTGCGTTGCTGCTCAGCTGCAGACCAGAGCCGCACGCAATGGCCAGGGCCTTGGCGGCCGGCACGGCCACGGCGTTGATCAGCGCTGTCGATGCTGGAGAGAACCGTCTCAAGCCCTTCCATGCCGGTGTTCGGATCGAAGCGGCTCTGACGGCTGAGGCCGCTGTCGATCACCAGGGTCACACCGTCAATGGTGAGAGAGCTCTCGGCGATGGAACTTGCCAGCACAACCTTGCCTTGCCAAGGGGATGAACAGCGCCGCAGTGCATGGGCCTGATCCGACAGGGACTGTTGTCCGTGCAGTGTTGTGATCTGCCAGGCCTGCAGGCTTGATGCGTCCTGTAAGCACTCACGGGTGCGTTGAATCTCTCGAAACCCGGGCAGGAAGACGAGCACGGATGGAGGCCTGTTATCTGTGCTTGGGGGTGCGTCTGTGATCAGAGCAAGCCCATGGTCTTCCAGGGCTCGCAGAATCTGCTTGGGCAGACTTTCTTCCGGTCGAGGTGGTTGGTGGGTTGTGGCCACCGGGAAGGCCTTGCCGCTGCAGCTCAGCAGAGTCGCCTCAGGCAGCTTGCTCTGGAGTTCGCTGAGATTGAGGGTGGCTGACATCAGCAGCAGTCGCAGCTCCGGATGCAGCAGGGGCCGTGCCTCGCGGATCATGGCCAGAGCGATGTCGGAATCTCTGCGACGCTCGTGGAATTCGTCGAAAATCACGCATGCCACACCTTCGAGGGCTGGATCGGCTTGCAGGCGCCTTAGAAAAAGCCCGTCGGTGATCACCTCCAGCTGGGTTCTTTTCGAGCGGCACTGCTCATGTCGAACGGCAAACCCAACACGGTCACCAAGGGGTTCGTTCAGGTTGGTGGCCAGGCGTGATGCAGCCGCTTTAGCTGCCAGCCGCCGTGGCTCAAGCATGAGGATGTGGCCTTGAAGGGGGGGGATCCCCCCAAGTGCTCCCAGTAAGGCGAGGGGGACTCCCGTGGTTTTGCCTGCTCCGGGAGGTGCCTGGAGAAGCACCGTTGATCCTGGGATGAGAGCCTTGCAGAGCTGGGGCAATGTGGGCTCAATGGGGAGCTGGCTCAAACGGCTTGAGCTCAGTTGATCAGCTCAAAAAGCCCAAGCAGCACGAGGCTGCTTACAGCTCCGAGGGCGGCAAGAAGTTTGACAAGATGCCCCTTGGAGGAGCGAGCCTGTGTCATGAAGAAAACCTTAAGGACCGATATCCCTCAGGTTTAGCTCCTTTGCTCGGCTTGCTGAGCAATCCCTTTGCAGGGCTTCACATCTGTGACAGATCAGCTTTGGGAGCGATCAGCGAACATGCCTGGCCCCATCAACAGGGTGATAGTCCTCACCGGTGAGCTCTTCGTAGACGATCGCCGGCAGGCCGGTTTCAAACATCGTCTGCAGGGCTTCCTTGAGATAGGGATTCCAGCCACCTGTACTCACATCACCATGGCGGACGGTCCAGTCCCAGGTGCCCTGCAGATCCCGTGGAATTCGCCCCTCCCGGTCGCGGCGGGCAACCAGATCAAGGGATTCGACAAGTCCAACTTGTACAGGCTGTTTCCCATAGGCAGGAGTAAGGCTGAGCTCAAGTCGGACAGGATCTTCCTTGAGGAGACGCAATCTGAACCGTGGTGGCAGTTTCACGCCCTTGATAACTGCCGCGACGATACGTGTTCGTTGATCCACCAGGGCCTCCCCCGTTATTTCAAGACTGGTGACACCTAGGGCCACCTTCCTCCCAACTTATTCAGTTGAGGTGTCGATTGGCTCAGGAGGCTCGTTGTCACCAGAGAACCTCACCGTCAGGAGGTCCTCCTCAGTGATCCTGCCGTCCTGATCAAGCAATTCGGGGTGGATGGTCAGGCGACCGGTTCGATCTCCTCGGGAGGGATCCAATCTGCTTTGGTTGGCATTGGCCGCCTGAAACCCCTGCCCCATCACGCGAAACGCCCACCAGAGCAGCCCAATCAGGGTTGCGCCATAAAGCAATGGGAACAGGGAGTTCAGCATGGCTTGAGCAGGGGGCGACATCGTGTGATGACCTACATGCCCTTGGCCTCATCATGGCTGGCTCTGGGCCTTACTGGCAGGTCTCTCCCGAGAGACGGCTGCTAGAGGCTGCAAAGCTTCCCTGCAGCAAGAACACCTGGACACCGACAAGAACTGATGCTGGCTGGGTTCTTGCGGTTTGACTGAGGGCCAGCAAGAGGGTTCAGGGGCATTCAGTCACAGGTCTGTCTGGGATGGTCACTGTTCCTGCCTGGAAGAGTGACTACGGTCGATTTCATTGATGGTTTTCCGAGACGAATGCTTGCTTCTCTTGGTCAGGGAGCCAGTCCATGGCTGTTAAAAGCTGGCGGACGGTTAAAAGCTGGCGGACGGTGTGGGTTGCGATCCCGCAGCGCAGGGCTTGCGGTTGCTTTCGGGCTGGTTGCTCTGCCTTCATTGTCGGTTCTGCCTGAACAGCATTTGCAGGCTGCACCCCTGTCCGCTGCACTGTCCAGACAGTCCTTTGTGGCAGAGGCGGTGGCCCGTAGCGGACCGGCTGTTGTCACCTTGGAAACCCAGCGGACTGTCCGTTCTGCGGGGATCTCAGGTCTGCCTCAGGGTTTCTTGATGGATCCCTTGCTGCAGCGATTTTTCGGCTTGCAGGGCAAGGGGGGCCGAGGCCAGGCGGTGCCCAGATCAAGGGTTGAGCGAGGCCAGGGAAGTGGTGTGATCTTTGCTTCCGAGGGGTTGCTGCTCACCAATGCCCATGTTGTGGAGAAGGCGGAGCGGGTGATCGTTGGGCTCCCGGATGGTCGCAGAGCCTCGGGTCAGGTGATCGGCCAGGATCAACTTACGGATCTGGCCGTGGTTCGTTTGGATGGATCCGGTCCCTGGCCAACAGCTCCATTGGGTGATTCTGACCGACTCAAAGTCGGGGAATGGGCGATTGCAGTCGGCAATCCCTTCGGTCTCGAGAACACGGTCACGCTGGGCATCGTCAGCAATCTCAATCGCAATGTTTCACAGCTGGGTATCTCCGGGAAGCGTCTGGATCTGATTCAGACAGATGCTGCAATCAATCCAGGTAACTCGGGAGGGCCGTTGCTGAATGCCAACGGTGAAGTGGTTGGCATCAATACGTTGGTGCGCTCTGGACCAGGCGCTGGTCTGGGCTTTGCCATCCCAATCAATCGGGCCAGGAACATTGCCAAGCAATTGGTTGAACATGGTCGGGCCAGTCATCCCATGGTTGGGATTGGGCTTTCGCCGGTGCCCGCTTTAAATCCAGGCGGCCCTATTCCTCCAGGCGCTGTGATTCGATCGGTTGTTCCCGGCAGCCCTGCTGCCAGGGCAGGGATGAAGGTGGATGATGTGATTGTTTCAATCGCTGGTCGTTCGATTGCTGGCCCTGGGGCAGTGGTAACGGCGATTGAAAATCATGGAGTAGGCCGTACTCTCAGTGTTGGATTGCGTAGGGGTAATGCAGGGCTTGTTGTTTCAATCATCCCTGAAGAAATGAGATCTCTACATGGGGGCAGATAATCACTAAAAAGTCATGGCTTAATGATTATTGATGATGTTCTGGTCGTTGCCTAATTGATTGCTAAACAGACTTTTGATCGTTGTTTACGATCATGGTCAGTCGTCAGACTCTCTTAATTGTTCCACGCATTTAGTGATGCAAGCTCCGTCGTCAAGTGAGCAGGTTGTGATGCACTCGAAATAGGTCTCAACGGCATCCCAGGTTTGCTCATGCTGCTGGTTGGGTTCAGCTGTTGCCTGGCTGAGTCCATGGTCTCCAGCATGGTTAAAGGGGGTTGCTGACATGTCGGACCTGCTTCGTTCCTGTCAGACTATGCAGATATAAGGGGTGGGTAAAGGCAAATGAGTTATACTGCCTAATGTTTTGTAAAGTTTTTCAAGCCTGGCTCCGTGAGGGGTTTCGGCTGAGTCACTTTTTACGTGCCTGGCGTTTTTTCTGGCGGGCTTTGTTGGCAAGGCGCTTTGCCTCCCGCTCCGCCAGGGCCAGGGAGGCAGCAGCAGCAGAGGCTTCTTCAGCTTTCTTGTCCTGGTAATAAGCATAATCACCGCGGTAGAGAATCAGCTCTCCATCTCGCAGTTCAACAATGCGATTGGCAACCCGGGAAATGAAGTATCTGTCGTGGGAGACAAGCAGGGCTGCACCTTCATAGTCCCCCAGGGCATCTTCCAGCATCTGTTTGGCAGGGATGTCAAGGTGATTTGTGGGCTCGTCGAGCAAAAGCAGATTGCAGGGCTCGACCAACATCAGTGCCAGGGCAAGGCGAGCCTTCTCCCCACCGCTGAGCTTGCCAACGTCCTTGAACACACTTTCATTGCTGAAACAGAAGTTCCCCAGGAGTGAGCGCACCTG
>DASCPR010000063.1:0-4729 GCA_036012625.1 Prochlorococcaceae cyanobacterium Fu_MAG_50 | reverse complement strand
GCTTCTGGTGAAACAGTATCTATATTGATGCTTAATGCTGGAGATGCATCTGAAATATTGCCGGCGGTATCGGTTGCCTTGGCTGTGAATGCATGCACTCCATGATTGAGTTTAGTTGTGGTAATGCTCCAATCACCATTGGCATCTGTTGAGGATGTACCCACGACGGTACTTCCGTCAGTGTCATAAAGGTTGATGCTGTTACCGGCTTCTGCAATGCCCGAAATTGTTGGCCTTCTATCTGCTGTTAGTTGATCTGAATTAGATGATCCTGTGTCACTATCAGCTGCCAGGGAAAGTGATGAAGGTACCATCGCAGAGGTGTCTATTGTGACTCTGAATGCCTGAGAAAAAGATGATTGCTTACCCTCCTGATCCGTTAACTCCGCTCTGACTTTGTATTCCTTTCCATTAGCAAGATCTGTTGATGGGCTAAAGCTATAAAGGCCTGCGGTAACAAAGGAGGCGCTTCCCCCAAGAGTTGTTTTTACAATCGACTCTTCACCATCATTAGTGACAATCTCATCGATTAAAACATCTACAGAACGAGCATTATCAGCATGAATTGTGAATTCTGGCCTGGTGTCGTCAGTTGAGCTTCCGTTGCTAATCTCACCAATTATGGATCCCACTCCATCATTGACGTTGGCAATTTCCGGAGGCTCTGGCATTTGCGCTTCAGGATTCGAGATGTCAATGCTCCAATCTTCGTATTGGGAGATTGAATCCAATGTTTCTGTTGAGATTGGAAATCCCCATTCGGTAAAGAAAAAACCTAAATCTTTTTCTGTAACCTGTGAAAATGTTTGAACGAATAGGTCAATTCTTTCTTGATCCGTTGAAGGTGCATCCTCATCATCGATTGAATAGTAGATATTATTGAGCTCCTTGAACGCTGCCCATCCAAAGTTTTGTTGTAGTTGTAAATAAGTCTCCAGAGCTGTCCAGACTTTCCATTCATCCTCAAAATTAGCACCAGCATCAATATAAGTGCTAATTCGTTCAGCTCTTTTTAAATCTGTTAGGTTGCTATGTGCATCTGCACGATCGATACCAAGCAACTCCTCACTGATATAAACAGACCATAGATTGCATGTAGCTTCAGTTGTGCCAGGCAGAATCCAGTCTCTCCATTGATGGTTGTGACCGAGTTCATGAATGGCCCCCCAATTTCCTTCAGCGCGTAAGGCATCCAGGTCAATGATTCCATCGACATGGTGGGTGTGCCCCATGACTGGGTAGCCGGAATGCAGAGCTCCACCACTTATCTGTTCATCGAAAACAATGCGTTCAGGCCTTACCCTTGCTTGTTCAATGGAGGCAAGGTCAGCAGACATATCCATCACCTGTTCCCACAGGAGCATTAAATCTTCTGGGTTATCAACATTTATGGCATCTGCACTTGGCACAGTTATGATAAGACTATCGCTTTCAAATTCAGCCCAAGGTCCAGGATAATGGCGAATAGTATCAAGCCAAGCCGGCTCGGACGTCTCGCCTAGAATATATCGAGGAGCCAGTACACCTCCATCAATTTCAACAGTTATTTCACCAAGATTCAACCCTTCAGGAACTCGAATATAGACAAGGCCTCCAAATGAACTTGCTGCTTCAGTTTGGTTGGTTTCTAATTGCCAGGCACGTGTGATCTCTGGGAAACGTTCCCACTCATCCTTTTTCCATAATTCATCAGTGTGGCTGCCGATCTGAACGCTGAGGCCTAATCCAATGGCTCCCTCAGGCAATGTGATGCTAATCACCTCTCCTGCTGGTGCATAGATTCCCGTGCTCCTCCAGATATCTTTACCTGCCTGTGAATAGATGAAACCATCATCTCTGCCTTCATAGCTGGCATCAATTTCAACGCTAGATGAAATTCTTTCAGCATTTTCTTCTACTGAGCCAGGGAAACGATCAGAACTCTCATGTGCCGTTATGCTGGCGCTTGGTAATGTATTCGCAAATCGTGAATCGATGCTTGCTGCGAAGGCTAGAAGTGGATTGTCTATGGTGTTAATTGGTGCCTCGGCTGTGGGGATTAATTCTCCTATATTGACTCTAAGATCTCTAAGCTCGGTGTAGAATTCTTCGAATTCAAATGGCAGCACTTCTATCGCATTGTTAATTGTCTGGACTGCTTTGTTGAGGTTCTCTGAGCTTAGGTTTGCTCCCCCATTGATGTGCTGTTTTAGCTGCTCTTTGGCTGAAACTGCATTCAGGAGTTCAAATTCCAGATCATCTCGTATGTTGGCAGTGCCTACTCTTAAGGCTTCTCCAGATATCATTAACCCACTATTTAACAGTATTTGATTGCCAGGGTGATCTGTCGCTATTGATTTGTCCTGATTCTGTGAACGCCACCACCATGCATGCCCAGCGGTTAATAACCCGCCACCACCATTAAGGAATTCCTGTACGGCTGTATCTTCTTGATCTGCAAGATCTGTATTTGTTGTGCTGATAAAGACATTGATGTTTGAAAGCTCAGATGCCTCCGCGGTGATGACATTGTATCCTTCATTCTCTAGAAAAGTTTTAATAATGCCTAGGCCATTCTCGATTCCAATAACAGGACTGCGAACCCCTTGGCTCATCCATGCAACGGCATTGCGGATAAGTCGATCAGTGTCACCAGCTCCTTCAATGGCATCTTTCAGGTGCTTCTCGTGCCCAATATGCAAAAGGTGACCATCACCAACAATAGAGGCGGCAATGAATGGATTGTCGTCTTCGTCTACAGCAACGGGGAAGGCCTTTTCGCCATAGATAATGATTGATGAAGGCAGGCCACTTCCGTTCTCAATTGTAGCGACGCCTTCCGTGAGAAAGTTGAAGTCGTTACGCGGATCAAATACCTGTGTGGCCATGCTTAGTTTGCCTATTGAGTTGATTCTATGCCGGCTTTCAATTACTTGCGTTGTCAGCAATATTAATTCTTTTTTGCTGAGATAGGTTGCCTTCATCATTCTAGTGTTTTGGTGTATGAAGGTCAACCGAAATTCTGATCCTCAGGTAAATCTGTCGCCTCAATCAGTTTCTGCTGGCAGCTGCTCGGTCAACCCTAGGCAGGGTTTTCAGCTCAGCGGCTTTCAAGCACGGCATCGAATCGAAGCCCTTGGCCTGATGGTTCAACATTCAAAGTATTCAAAGTATTCAAAGCATTCTGGGGCGTTCCAACTCGATCTATCGGCTGAAGTTTTCCATCTGTCCCTTGCATCGTGGTGCACATCCCTACGAGATCAGCACGAGCTCTCCTTGCTGGCGAGAGTGTAATTGGAGACTTCAATGGCAATTGTTCTTCACTCGTTCCCCGCCCATCGATTGGCACGGAACTGCCTGCTACCTGTCGCTTTGCGTTTAAGGCTTGGATATAGAGCCACAGATCCTTTCAGCGAACCACCTAGCGCAGGCATGGAGAATGACTTTCAGAAGGTTTTGTTCTCGATGGATTTGACTTTTGATGTGATCAATCAGCCAGGGAACGCCCCTTCCAGGTCCAGCCCCGACCGCTGAGACTGCGATAGACGGAGTTCGGTGCAATCGCAGCCACCAGCAGGCCGCCTGCGCCCATCAACCACCAGTGATCCAATGGCACTGCAAAGCGTGAATGGGTCCAGAGTCGCAGCGCAAGCTGCAGACAGATTCCAATCAGAGCCAGAAGTCCTGAGGCCAGAAACCATTGGCCTTGGCTGTTCAACAACAGGCCAAGCACGGCTGATCCCGGCAGCAGCAACCAGGGCCCGCTGAACAACAACAGCACCACAGCTCCGGCTGATAGCGCTTTTGGGATATTGCGATCAAGCCCTAGAAACCAGTTCTTGCTCCATCCCTCCCATAGCGAAGCAAGATCCGAATACATCTGCAGGTCCACGGCATCCAGACCCAGCAGATAACGCAGACGCAAACCGTTCTGCTTGATCCGGCGTGCCAGGGCAAGATCCTCCACCACTTCACCGGCAAGAGCATGGTGCCCACCGATGGCTTTGTAGGCCTCAAGCCTGAAAAGCATGAACGGACCCGCGGCGAAGGCCACAGGGGAGTTGGGATCATTGGCCTCTTTGATCGGGAAACCAAGGCCCAGCAGACAGGCCATGATCGGCTGCACCATCCACTCGGCCAGGCAGCCACAGACCAGACGCGGAGCAAGACTGAGCAAGTCAGCTCGATCCTCGATCGCCTGGTTCAAGGCACGACGCATGGCAGTTGGCGCCAGCTTCACATCAGCATCGATGAACAACACCCAGGTGCTGTTGACCTGTTCCATCGCCCGGCTGCAGGCCCAGTTCTTGCCCACCCAGCGTTCAGCCGTTGGGCGGGGGCCGGCGCTAAGCAAATTAAACCGTTCAGGACAATCGGAAGCCGCCGCCGTGGCCCTGGCTACTGATGAGGTGGCATCGCTGGACTCGTCATCCACCACCAGCACCTGCCAATCGGCAGCAGGTGGCTCAGAGGCCAAAACACTGCTGAGACAACGTTGAATATTGTCGGCCTCGTTGTAGGCGGGAATCACCACGGTGAGGCTGGTCTCAGGGGCTGGGTCATTGGCTTGTCGAAGTTCAGGCGCAGTGCCGAAAACCCTTTGAAGGCCGAGCAGCAGGATCAGCAGGCCAAGCACTGATGCCGATGCCGTGCTGAAAAGCAACAAAGCCAACACCAGGCTTGTCATGGTTCTGAGGCCTCAGGGCGATGGCTCACCGACCTAGGCAAGCAGACCACCTCGATGCTTTCG
>DASCPR010000062.1:0-9999 GCA_036012625.1 Prochlorococcaceae cyanobacterium Fu_MAG_50 | reverse complement strand
GCTCCTGCATCTTCCAGGCACCTTCAAATCGCCTGAAATCTCCCTTCAGCAAATGAAATCTCAGCATCGACTCGGCAGGTTCTTCGGTCAGCTCAAGTTGCACCTGGGCTGTGAACCGCAACCCCATCAACTTCTGCGTCCCCACCTGAATGAGCTGCACGGTGTTGCCGCTGCGGCCAAGCAACGTGCTGCTCTCAAGGTTGGGAATGAACTGGCTCAGATGGTCATAGTCCGTGAGAACTGACCAGAGCACAGACATTTTGATCGGAGTCCTGAGCTGGACAGCCAGGCGACGCGTGCCATTGGGGAGGCTCTCCATCGTCTGCTCGATGGTCTGCCGCTCAACAGCAGGCCCATCCTCGGTTTCAGCCAGAGCTGAGGATGAACGGTTTAGTAATTCCTGGGAAGCGACCAACGTGCTGGCTGAGCTCAAGCTGGGAAACCTTCGCACAGTTTTTAGAAAGACCAGTAAGTGATACTCGTTAGCTCATCAAAGCAAGTGGCCAAACCTGATCGGATTTGCATATCAACACCCCTATGATTCTGCGGTCTAATTCGTCACCGCCTCGCGTCACTGCGTCTCATGCATCTTCTTACCCAATCTGAGGTCATCGTCGGCGGGCTGGCCTCTATTCCTGTCGTTGGGGCTCTGTTCTGGATTCTGGATAAATCAGGAACCCGCAATCAGCCCAAGCAGGAAGCCGCCAAGGCGGCCACCACGAAGAAGCCCGTAACAGCGGCAGCAGCGAAGCCGGCTGCACCTGCCAAGCCTGCTGCTGCTGCTGGAAAGCCGGCCGCCGCAGCCAGCAAGTCAGCCCATCAAGCTGTACCCACGAATCTCTACAAGCCGAAGTCCCCCTTCCTCGGCACTGTCACTGAGAACTACACCCTTCTGTCTGAAGGTGCCATTGGCAAGGTCCAGCACATCACCTTCGATCTGACAGGTGCAGATCCAAGATTCGACTATGTGGAGGGGCAGAGCATCGGCATCGTTCCCGAAGGCGTCGATGCCAAGGGCAAGCCCCACAAGCTTCGCCTCTACTCAATCGCCAGCACCCGCCATGGCGACAATATGAAAGACAACACGATTTCACTCTGTGTTCGTCAGCTGCAATATGAAAAGGATGGTCAAACCATCAACGGTGTCTGTTCCACCTATCTGTGTGATCTGAAGCCTGGAACAAAGGTCAAGATCACAGGCCCCGTGGGTAAGGAGATGCTGCTTCCCACCGAGGAAGACTGCAATGTGATCATGCTGGCGACCGGCACCGGCATCGCACCGATGCGCACCTACATGCGCCGCATGTTCGAAGCCGAAGAACGGCAGCGGAATGGTTGGAACTTCAAAGGCAAGGCCTGGCTGTTCATGGGAGCCCCAAAAACCGCCAACCTGCTCTATGACGCTGATTTCGAGCGTTATCACAGCCAGTACCCCGATAATTTCCGCTACACGAAGGCCATCAGCCGTGAGCAGAACAATCCCAAAGGTGGGCGGATGTATATCCAGGACAGGGTTCTGGAACACGCTGATGAAATCTTCTCGATGATCGAGAACCCCAAAACCCATGTGTATATGTGCGGGTTACGCGGCATGGAGCCTGGGATCGACGAAGCCATGACCCAAGCGGCGGCAGCCAAGGGAATCAACTGGGCCGAACTCAGACCTCAACTGAAGAAGGCCGATCGCTGGCACGTTGAGACCTATTGATCAGATCGTCTCTGGGTTGAGTCATCGCCCGCCAGGACTAGGAAAAGATCAACTCAGGCCCACCTCAACAGGTGGGCTTTTTTTTTGGCCGTCGACGACAAAAGATGGCGGGATGCTGGCAAGCCCTGTGAATCCACGAATCCATGGTTAAAAAAACTTCAGAGGTTCGCTCCCCATGACAGGCACGATCACCAATCCACTGCGCGTTGGACTACGTCAGGAGCGAGTCATCGCCCCTCAATGTCTGATCATCTTCGGCGCAAGTGGTGATCTCACCCATCGAAAGCTGGTACCAGCACTGTTCGAACTGTTCAAACAGCGCCGATTGCCCAGTGAGTTCGCCCTGCTGGGTTGCGCCAGACGGCCATGGTCTGATCAGGAATTCCGCCAGAAGATGACGGATGCACTCGGGGAGAAGGTCACCGAGAACCAGGTCGCCTGGGACCAGTTCGTCAACAAACTGTTCTACGAACCTGTTGACCTTCAGCAACCAGAAGACCTGGTCAAACTCGGGGGCCGCCTCGAGACGATTGATCAGCAATGCGCAACGCGCAGCAACCGCACCTTCTACCTCTCGGTTTCCCCGAAGTTCTACGGCGGCGGCTGCAAGGCCCTTGCGGATGCAGGCCTGCTCAAAGACCCCAAGCGCAGTCGGGTGGTGATTGAGAAGCCATTCGGCCGGGATTACGGCAGTGCCCAGGCCCTGAATCGGATCGTGCAGGGATCCGCTCAGGAGAGTCAGATCTTCCGGATCGACCATTACCTCGGCAAGGAAACGGTCCAGAACATTTTGGTGCTGCGTTTCGCCAACACAATCTTCGAGCCGATCTGGAACAGGAATTACATCTCCAGCGTTCAGATCACGGCGGCCGAAACGGTTGGAGTGGAAGAGCGGGCGGGCTATTACGAAACCGCCGGTGCCCTCAGGGACATGGTGCAGAACCACCTGACCCAGATGCTGGCGATCACCACGATGGAACCACCTGGGCGCTTCGACTCAGAAGCGATCCGCTACGAGAAAGCAAAAGTGCTCCAGGCGGCCAGGCTTGCAGATGAAATCGAACCCTGGAACTGCTGCATCAGAGGCCAATACGGCCCCGGAGGCAGCAAAGCCTCTCCCTTCCTTGGCTATCGCGAGGAAAACGGTGTGGAGCCAAGCAGCACAACGGAAACCTATGTGGCGATGAAGCTGTTCATCGACAACTGGCGCTGGCAGGGGGTTCCCTTCTATCTCCGCACCGGCAAGCGCCTGCCCAAACGTCTCAGTGAAGTTGTGCTGACCTTCCGGGAAGCGCCTGTGCATCTCTTTGATACCGCCGGAGGCACACCAACGGCGAATCAACTGATCCTCAGGATCCAACCTGATGAGGGTGCTGATTTCCGCTTTGAAGTGAAGGCTCCAGGCTCAGGCATGCGCAGCCGCCCAGTGGATATGGAGTTCTCCTATGACGAGTCCTTTGGGGAACCCTCGGACGAGGGCTATGTGCGCCTGCTGGCTGATGCGATGCTCAGCGACCCGACCCTGTTCACCCGCAGTGACGAGGTGGAGGCGGCCTGGCGGCTTTACACACCTCTGCTGGAACTGATTGAAGACAGCCCCTGGCAGTTGCCGATCCATCCCTATGAATCCCGCACCTGGGGTCCTGCAGCTGCCGATGCCCTGCTGGCCCGTGACGGACTGCTCTGGCGACGCCCCTGAATCCTTCAGATATCCCGATCCAAAACTGCAGCCGCAACCATGTCCCCTCAGCTGACCCTCCAGACCCCCCTCGAACTCTCTCCGACTGAAGTTCCCACCTATCTGGAACAACTCTGGTCCAACGATCAACCGGGCAACACTGGAGCCAACACCTTCTGCCTACTGGTCTGGCAACCAGCATGGGTGGAACAGCAACTGGTGCGCATCGGTCGCCTCAAGGGACCGATCACCGGCGCTCAGCAGCAGGAGTTGATCAAGGCCGCACGCCAGGCCGTGCAGGATGTTGACCTGCCGATCAGCACGCCGCCGCTCACAAACAGTGTTGTTTCAGCACTCTCAACCCAGGCCGGAGATGGCAAAGCCGAAGATCTGCGCGGCCAATACATCGATCCCGCCCTCAGCGCCCTGCAACCCCGACGGTTGATCACCCTGGCGCCGACCCTTGAACAGGGGCAGGAACTGGAAACCCTGGTTGCCGCCTACTGCCCACTGCCTGAAGAGGGGGGAGGTACAGCGGCCTGTGGTGATGTGGTGGTGCTGCGGGGGGATGGGCAGGCCCTCGCCCATGGGCTTGGCATCCTCCAACCCCTGCTGCCCCCGGCACTGCCCTCCTGGGTCTGGTGGAACGGAAACCTTGAGGAGGCCCCTGATCTACTGGAACAACTGGCCATCGCCCCACGCCGGCTGATCATCGATTCAGCCCTGGGAGCCCCCGATTGCTGCCTGAAGTTCCTGCATTCAAGAGTTGATGCGGGTCAGGCGGTGAACGACCTCAACTGGCTGCGGCTGCGCAGCTGGCGGGAAACCCTGGCAATGATCTTTGATCCTCCCCATCGCCGTGATGCCCTCAGCCACATCATTCAGATCGATATCGATGTGGAAGGACACCATCCTGTGCAGGGGTTGCTGCTGGCCGCCTGGATCGCTGACCGTCTCGGCTGGCAACTGATTTCCTCACAGAAGCTTGACGAAGATGGCATTGGCGCCGAGTTCCGCCGACCCGACGGCATCTCCGTGCAATTCCGGCTGATGCCTGTGCCCATGGGACAACCCAGCATTCACCCCGGTGAACTTGTTGGCATCAGACTGATCAGCAAACCAGACGATCGCAAGGGTGTCTGCGTGATTCTGTGTGCAGAATCCGGTGGCTGCATGCGGCTGGAGGCCGGTGGCATGGCCAGCATGGAACTGCTGGAAGATGTTGTTCCCAATCAGAAGGTTCCAGTGGAAAGCGATGTGGCGCGCCTGCTCGGTGGTGGTCACGACAGCACCAACCCTCTGCTGGCGGCCGCGGCCCCCCTTGCTGCCAAGCTGCTGGCTTAGGTCATCGTCGATCTGACCCTGGCCCAGTTCAGCTGCAGCCTGTCATGGCCTGTGTGATCGCTGCCCCATCCAGTGGCAGTGGCAAAACTCTGCTCAGCCTGCTCCTATCGGCCTGGGCACGCTGCCGAAAGCTCAAGCTGCAACCCTTCAAGGTTGGCCCCGACTATCTCGATCCGCAGCTGCTGAGTGCAGCAGCGGGTCGCCCTTGTCGCAACCTCGATCCGGTGCTCTGCGGGCCGGACTGGGTGCAACGCAGCTTCCATGGTTTCGGAGGGTCCGCGGACCTGGCTCTTGTCGAAGGGGTGATGGGACTATTCGACGGTGTCGGCGTCTCTGAACAGGGCAGCACAGCAGCTGTGGCCTGTCTTCTCCAGCTTCCCGTGGTGCTGGTTGTGGATGGCAGCGGACAGGCAGCCTCCCTGGCCGCCCTCGTCAAGGGCTTCCGGGATCACGACCCACGAATCCAGCTGGCCGGGGTGGTGCTGAACAGGGTCAGCAGTCCTCGACATCGGGACTTGCTCACAGAGGTTCTCGAAGGCATCGGAATCAAGCTGCTGGGCTGCCTGCCCAGGGATGCGCAGCTCGATCTGCCGAGTCGACATCTCGGCCTTGCTCCAGCCCATGAATTGGCGGATCAGACACCTCGCCTCAAGGCCTGGTGCGCACTCGCAGAAGCCCATCTCGATCTTGAAAGCTTCCGCACACTGCTGAGAGCCCCAACAGCAGGGGAAGACCCGATCAAGGGGATTTTGCCCGAAGCCCAGCGCAAAGGTGCACAGCAAAGGCCCATCCCTGTTGCTGTGGCCGAAGACGAAGCCTTCCACTTCCGCTATCCGGAAACAAGGGAGCTCCTCGACGCCATGGGCATGCCCGTGGTGGCCTGGAGACCGCTTGACAACGAAGCGATTCCCTCTGCAGCAGGAGGCTTGATGCTTCCTGGGGGCTTTCCGGAACAACATGCCTCAAGGCTGAGTCAGTGCAGCAGAAGCCTGGAGTCAATTCGCAACTGGTATGGGCAGCGTCCGATTTACGCCGAATGTGGAGGGCTGCTGCTGCTGGGCAGAAGCCTGACGGACCTCCAGGGAGAACCCCATGCGATGGCAGGGGTTTTGCCGTTTGAAGCAAGCAAGGGAAACCTGCAAGTTGGCTATCGGACCCTGAGCAGCGCAGCCGATGGTCTGGTTTTACGTCAGGGAGATCGTCTGAGCGGGCATGAGTTCCATCGTTGGCAGCTGAACAGGGACGTTCCAGGCCAGGAGCAACCATCTCTGCAAGCGCTGTGGCAGGTTGATGGCTGGAGAACCAGACCAAGGGCAGAGGGATGGGGGAATCAGACAATCCACGCAAGCTGGGTACACCTCCACTGGGCCAGCTGTACGACGATCTGCTGCCGATGGCGAGCCGCTCTCGAAACCGTGAGCAGTCCCAGCAGAGTGACTCCCTGAACCGGGCTCGTCCCACTGGCAGAGGCTCGACGGGCAGGGAGCTGAAGCAGCGCTGGAGACTGTTGATTGAAGGACGCGTTCAGGGCGTGGGCTTCCGCAACAGCTGCAACAGACGTGCCTCTGAACTGGCGCTGGACGGATGGGTCCGCAATCTCAGCGACGGCAGCGTTGAGGTTGAGATCGAAGGCTCACCCCAGGCCATCAGAGAAATGAGATTGTGGTGTGAAAGCGGCCCCAGGGAGGCGAAGGTGGAGCATCTACGAGCCAGCCAGATCCCTTTGCTGGGAAGGGATTGGTTTGAAGTGCGCTACTGAGAAGGGGCTCGCCGTTTTGTTTGTCCAGCTAGAGAGGATGGCAAGGCTGATGCCAACACCAGCAGGCAGCCCACTGCAGCGCCAGAACAAAAGCCGGGACCAAACACAGCCACTGATCTAGAGCCACTGATCTAGAGCCACTGATCTAAAGCCACTGATCAAATCCAGCGCAAATCCCACACCGCCACCTCAGCAGCTATGGCAGAACGTCAACTCTGGCTCCTCCGCCATGGGGCCACTGAATGGGCTCTCAATGGCCGTCACACCGGCACCACCGACCTGCCCCTGCTTCCGCAAGGGGAGCAGGAAGCAGAAGCCCTGGCACCGATCCTCAGCAGCAGATCATTCGCCGCTGTGTTCACCTCTCCCTTGCAGCGCGCCAGGCGCACCTGCGAGCTGGCGGGCCTGGGAAGCAACGCTGAGATCGTTGAAGACCTCAGGGAGTGGAACTACGGCGACTATGAGGGCATCACAACCAAGGTCATCCGTGAGACAGTCCCTGACTGGACCATCTGGAGCCATGGCTGCCCAGGCGGAGAGAACGACCAAGCTGTTCAGAGCCGTTGCCAGCTGGTGATTGAGCGAGCCCTGGCGGCTCCAGGCCCTGGGGATGTAGCCCTTTTCGCCCACGGCCACATCCTCAGGGCATTGAGCGGCACCTGGCTGGGTCTAGGCGCTGCTGGTGGAAAGTTGCTGATCCTCGGCACTGCAAGCATCAGCATCCTCGGCTTCGAGCGCGAAAGCCGGGCGATTTCAAGATGGAATGCACCCACTGGCGGAAAGTTCTGAGCAATGATCGGTCAGCATTGAGCCATTCCTTGAACAACAGTGCCCATGACTGACGCCTCCCTCTGGGCTGAACTCCTCGCTTACGGAACAGGACTGGGACTCTCGCCGATCCACATCGGCGTGCTGCTGCTGCTGCTGCTCGGCCCCAACCCGATTAAGCGCGGTGCCTGGTTCGTGGCCGGCTGGATCGCCACCACCATGATCGTGGTGATCCTGTTGCTGACAGTGGGGCACAACCTGGTGCTTGACATGACCCATGGCTCTCAGCACCGAACCGGGCTGGACCTTCTCGCCGGTGGGGCCTTGATTGCCCTGGGAGCCAAGGAGCTGCTGCGGGTCTTTGCTGATGGTGATGAGGAACCGGCTTGGACGAAAACAGTCGATCGTTTCGTATCCCTGCCCCTGCCGCTGTTGATCGGCATCGGTGCACTCACGGAGCTGGCAAGCCCAGACGATGTTTTCCTGTTCGCAAAATCAGCTGCACTGGTGCTCTCTGCCAACCTGCAGCCCACCCAGGAACTGATCAGCACAGCTGCGTTCACCTTTGGATCAAGCCTGTTGCTGCTCACGCCTCTGCTGGCGGTGATCATCGGCAAAGACAGCGTCCTGCCGATCCTCCAGAAAGGCAAGCAGATTCTTTTCGCCAGAGGGGAACTGGTGGTTGGTGGCATCAGCCTGGCACTCGGGGCCTACATCGGCTGGCAAGGCATCAGCGGCCTCACACTGGCCTGAGCCTTGCTTCACCAGCACCTGCCAGAGAACCGGCCGCATAGGTTGGCGCAAAGAGATCAGACCGGGCCGATCTCAGGGGGTGTCAGGGGAATGAGAGGGGTCTGCGGGGAGAGATTTCGAAGCTTGCAAGGGATCCAGATACTCGGAGAAGGTCTCCAGCCAGGCGGCCTTCAGCCTCGGATGGGTGGATCGTCCAATCAGGGTCACAGCTGTTCTGGCTCTGGTCACGGCGACATAGATCAGGCTCTGGCGGATGCCGGGATCACTGGTGAACACATCGGAGGCCACGAACACCTCGCCAAAACTGCTGCCCTGGCTGCGATGCACCGTGAGCACAGCCGCTGGCCCCAGGGAGGCGAAAGCATCCCTGAGCAGAAAAAATCGTCGCCAAAGACCGCGAGCATTTTTCTTCCCCGCCTCTCTGGCCTCAGTTCTCAACCGCTGAAAGGTGCCATCCAGCAGCTGCCTGGCTTCCGTGCCTGCCTGGGGCAGCAGCCTCAGAGCCAACTCCGTCTCCCCTGCTCGAACATTGGCGGTGAGCGTCTCAATCACAGGAACAGACCAATCGCTTGCCTGGGTCAGGCCGAATTCAGCAAGATCGCAACGCTCGGGGGTCACATCCAGCACCACAAGTTCACGGTTCGAACCGAGCACCATGTCGGGCTCCTCACCACTCTCGGCACCATCCCTTGAAGCCGGTGCCATCACCGCCGTGCGCGTGATCAGCACCTCCCCTGGCAGCACATTCAACTGATCAGCCATGTCGCCATGGATCGCCCTCCTGGCATGGGGGACCAGGCGCTCCAGGGTGCGATTGGTGTAGCAAAGGATGCGAGCGGCATCGGGATTGTCCTGGATTGAGGCATCCCGCAACGCCTTCTGAGCCTGTTGCAGCCAACTGGACGATTCAAGGCAACGCACACGTCCCAGACGATCCTCGATCCCTGGCAGACAAGGTGGTGGCTGACAGGGAAGACGTCCATCCCTTAAGCGTGAGGCCAACTGCAGAACAGGCCCCTGATGACGAACCACCTGTTGAAGATCCGCCCTAGCTGCCCGCTGCATCGCGAAGACCGAACTCGTTGCCTCTCCAACCGGGGGCAACTGCGCCGGGTCGCCGACAAACACAAGCCTGGTCTTGAAGGGGTGGGCACATTGCAGGGCAATGCCCAGCAGGGTGCTGTCGACCATCGAAGCCTCATCAATCAGCACCAGCCCGAGATTCTCCAGCGCCATGGCGGTCTGCTCCGTCGGCTCACACACCTCCATGTCTCCCTGCCGCTTCAGCTTCAGGCGCAACAGTCGGTGGATCGTGGAGGGATACCAGGTGGGCCTGAGACCCTCGAGATCAAGGGCCTGGCGCAGCACACCCACCGCCTTGTGGGTCGGTGCCACCACGGTCCAGCAGAGGCCCAGCGCTTCCACCTGGCGCAACAGCCGCATCGAGAGAAAAGTCTTGCCGCTGCCTGCATAGCCACTGAGGACAAAGGGGCTTCCCTCAGGGGGAGCCGTCAGCCATGCAGAGAAGGCATCCGCAGCCTTCTGCTGGTCGTCAGTCAGATCGGCCGCCGCCGCATCAAGGGGCAACTCCCTCACCCCAGCAGCAACCCCAGACCCTGGGCCAGCCGCAGAGGGGAACCGACAAAGACCAGCCCCGGCAAGGCAATCAATGGCCCCAGAAGGCTGCCGATCAGAACCTCAAGGCGGCTGTGACCAAGGCTTTCCTTGAGGGGTTGATCGGGAGCCGCGGACCAGCTATCAGCCGGTAGCAGGTTGACCCGAGCCGCTGTAAAGCCGGCCGCTCGACGGATTCCGCTGGCGTCATACATCACCACAAAGGCCACGGTGGCAGCCACTGCGAAACCAGGCTGATCAAAGCCGCTCTGCCAACCCACCCCTGCAGCGATTCCGCTCACCAGAGCTGAGTGACTGGATGGCATCCCACCTGTTTCAAACAGAACCCCCGGCCGCCAACGGCGATGCACAAGC
>DASCPR010000061.1:0-3515 GCA_036012625.1 Prochlorococcaceae cyanobacterium Fu_MAG_50 | reverse complement strand
GGGATTTCGTTTTGAAAAGAAAAATAGAAAAACCATCTATACACATTATTGTTCGTGAAATTCAAAGGCGATTAATGCACACGATCTACCAGGCATCTCCACTGATGATCAACTGGAAAGTGGTGAAACTTTCAACCGGGAGATACGAAGTTGTGTTCACGGAAGATGGCTCCGATTACTCACACGTTGGCGAATATTCAAATACCAGCGATGCAAATATTGCGGCGAGAAGACATGCCAAGCAGCAGATTCACAATAAAAACGTATCTCGCCTCCGCAATGACAAGAGCCAATTGAAAGTCGCTTAAGCATACAATCTTTTTAAGCTACTAATCATCTATATAAATAACCAAGCTGCCTGAATCCCCAAGCAGCCTGAATCTTCACGCTGCCTAACCTCAATCATATACGAACCAGCTCAACATCAAAGCCTAACAACAATAGACCCTAAAAAGAATTTCTATAAATTACTAATACTTATCCCGCTCCAATCAAAAAGACCACTAATCCATCGTCATAAATAGTCAGCCCCTACAGCGCAATCGCCCAATAAAAAGAAGTAGAGCAA
This sequence comes from Prochlorococcaceae cyanobacterium Fu_MAG_50, assembly GCA_036012625.1. Classification (GTDB taxonomy): domain Bacteria; phylum Cyanobacteriota; class Cyanobacteriia; order PCC-6307; family Cyanobiaceae; genus DASCPR01. The sequence continues at coordinate 2,947 of DASCPR010000061.1, read as the reverse complement.
CTACGGATGCAATCTCCAGCCAAACCGAGAAGCTCTCGCTGATCAATTAAGTTCAATCCAAGTCAATATTTTCAGGCGAATGTACGCCACAAAAGCAATACAAAGGCAAATTCAATCAAACCATCCTCCAAAGATCAATCATTACAAACTCACTCAACGGAGTGATCAGGCCCAAAGGCATTCTCCCCATCAGACACTTTCTCCATATATTGGCTGGCAGCCTCAATCATCACGTCATTAATTGTTTTGTGATGTTTTGCAGCAAAGATCTTTAATCTTGTATGATTTTCAAGCGACATATTGACGGTAATCCTTTTCACTTGAAACGGCTTTAATGTCACTACAGCCACTCTAGCTTTACAGCAATATTGCGATGAAAGATCAACTGGGATTGCATTGCTTTTTCACATTCATGCAAGCGAGGCCCAGGCTGGCTTTGGAGCAATCTCCGCCCACTCCCAGGTGTGAAACCAGTGCTGGAATTGTCCATTACTTGCGTAGGCAAAACCGCCCATTTCGGCAGGCAAACAGCTGACGAAAGATCAACTGATGCCATCCCAGACCAGATTAAGTGAGGCGCCAATCAGCGCCAAAAGCAACAACCACAAGGCCCAGGCTGGACAAAGCCATGGCCTGAAAGCTCAAAAACTCAAGGGCCCTGTAGACGCGAACTGATCACATTCAGGGCCACCATCACCAGGCCAACGCCAGTAAAGACAACCCCTCGCAAAGCAAGATCCAACTCACGCATATCCACCCCAACCAGCTGAATCAGACAGATTCCAAGCAGGATCAGCGCAACGATACGCAAAGCACGATCGCTGAAGAAGATGCTGATACTGAACAGCACCAGGGCTTCGATGGCCCAGACAAGGGTCCACCATCCCGCTGTGACTGAGCTGGCAATGACACAGCTCACCACAACAGAGAGCGGTGCCGCCAGCCAGCGTTGAGGCTGCCTGCTCACCAAGCTCAGCAGAGGCCTCATCCAGGTCAGGCCCGGCGGCCCCTTGATCACCTGCGCCGATGCTTCGCTCTGGCTGTGATCGGAATCAGCAGCGTCGTGTTCTGAATCGGATCTATTCGCCTGCATCTTTACCAGCGCAAATCAATCGAGGCCCCACGGATGATCCTGCCATTCCGATCGATGATTGAAGCCCAATGGCAAACCAGATCAGCACAAACAATTTCAGCACAAGCAATTTCAGCACAAACCAGTTTCAGCACAAGCCAGGTCAGATCAGCTGGCTAAAGGGCGCCTTCATAAGCCCTCCTCGTAGCTTGCCCACCAAGTTCAACATCTTGGTTGCCAACAGCCATTCCATTCTCATCTGAAAGAACAATCTGCTCAACATCATGGACAACGAACTTACCCATCAGTTCCGGAGCTTCGTGCCTATTTTCAGCAGACTCAGTCATCAGAGGAACGGCATCACCTCCTACTCATAGCAACAGCACAAGTTCAAAGCAACAACTCAAGGTTTCCGAAAAATAAGCTTGCGGCAAAACGACACATTTCAACCAGCCATTGGGCCAAACTGGAATAACGTCCGGTTGATAAATTGATCTGAACAGAAAAGACAAAGGCGTCAGAACAACGAAGCCAAAATCATCTCAATACAGGCAAAAATTCAATCAAAAGTCCAGAACAGACACTGCAAAACAGCTAAGACAGAAGACAGTCAGACACAAGCAAGCCCTGAAGACTTGCTCAGATTTACTGACCAACAACAGTGCGCCGGCAGCAGTTTCATCCGCTCAGATCTCTACTGGCAGCGATCCTGATCAACTCAGGCTGCATACGGCTGCAGGCCACCACCAGAGTCAACACTGCCAGAGAAAATTCCGGGAGGCTCTCCGGCGAGAGGCCGAGCAGTGCCACAAGTCCGATCCAGAAGGCGATCAGGCCCTGTTCCCTGACGCGGGGCCAGTCGCGGCGCACGGGCACACACCAAGCGATGGTTGAGAAGCTGCCCAAGGCAATGACAAGGCTCCAGTTCGGTAGCCATTGAATCCAGCTGAACAGCAATCCCAGCAGGGCGAGTTCAGCGGAGTAAGTCCTTGGCCCATCCCACAAAGAGAGGCCATGCAACGGCAGACGATCACCCAGCAGCCGCCAGACCACCATCGCAGCAATGGCCAGACCATCAACAATCAGTTGGCCTGTAGCGACTCCATCGCTGATGTTTACAGCGCCAAGCCGTTGCACGCCAAAGACCGTCATCGCCAGGTAGGCCATGGCGAGAAGCACGATTGACTCGCGGCGTTGGTTCAGCACTGAGAAGCGACAGCTCACAGCAATCAGAAGAACCGCCACCAGCAACCACCCCAGGGAGGCGAATGGAACAAACTCAATCGGAAGAGCCCGCTTGACGAATCCCGCCAAGCTGAACAGGGTCAGGGCACTGAGGATCAGACCGAAGCTTCGGCCTCGCCAGAACGACGACTCAAGCCTTGGACTGGTAATCACCATGGCCATAGCGATACCGGCCATGGGCAGGATCTGCTCGCCCAATTGCGGCAGGTTCAGGCCAACCAGGGAAAGGTTCGGCGGATCCAAAGACAGACCGATCCAGACCAGGCAACTGAGCGTCAAGGCTGGCCAGCGCAGTGTCTGATGCGACTTCGGCCAGCGGCTCAGCAGCAGCGAAAGAATGCACACCGCCAGCACACACCAGCGTTGAGCCCCGATCGGATCAACCAAAACAAGCACTCCAACCACGGGCAGCAGAGAACCGAACACCGCTTCAACAGCTGGAATCACACCCACATTCGGCACAGCCTTCACCGGCATCACCAGCAGCTGGTTGACGACACCGGCGCTGATCACAAACGGCAGTGCGGCCAGGCTCAACCGATCTGCTTCACTCAGCAATTGCACCAACAGAATCGAATCCATCAGCAGCAGGGCGTAACCGGCAACGCGAACCCGCAGCCGATCACGAGC
>DASCPR010000060.1:0-17497 GCA_036012625.1 Prochlorococcaceae cyanobacterium Fu_MAG_50 | reverse complement strand
ACATAAGCCCTTAAGTCATGACTTTGCTGTGGAATCGTTGCCAATTGCCCTCGCCTCCAGAAAAAAACATAAAAGCCAGCTGTTGATGATTTGACATGTAATGTCTGGACACTGTTAAGGATCTAGCCCGCAATGTCTTGCGCTGTTGGCGATAAGGCGGCATGGAATCAACACAAGGCAGTGGTTAGGTGAGAATAAACCCCCGCAAAATAGACGGATCGATTCAATCCATGCCGGATCATGTTTAGAAAATCCATAGGCCCAGCGGGCTCTTTGCTGTTTGCTTTTCTTTGTTTATTGCGATGATATCTTTGAGCTCTCTGTTTGTTATTCTATAATCTTCAGTGCTTAACTGCTTCATTTGCTTCATTCTCCAGCAGCGACCCAGCAGCGACCTACAAGCGTGCCAGAAGTCTGAAAGACAGATGCAACTGATGGCTCATCAACAGAATCCCAGGCAAGTCACCACGATCCGGCCATGAGCGAACCCGGCACCACCGACACCAAGGTTGATACCAAGGCCAACATCAACGCTGACACCTATGAGGCGATTGTGATCGGTTCCGGTGCAACCGGTGGTGTGGCCGCACTCACCCTCGCAGAAGCCGGGGTGCGCGTGCTTGTTGTAGAAGCGGGTCCCCACTGGTCTGCACAGCAGGCACTTGGCTCAGAACCTGTCAATTCACTCAGGCGATTGGCCGGTCTCAGCAGCGGCCAGCATCGCCGTCAGGCCCAGCATCCCGGCTACTGGAAAGCCAATCCACTGCTGTATGCCGATGAACGCCGACATCCCTATAGCCATCCACAGGACCAGCCCTTTCTCTGGACCCAGGGTCGACAGGTCGGTGGACGCAGCCTCACCTGGGGAGGTATCACCCTGCGACTCTCCGATGATGAATTCAGCGCAGCATCCTCTGATGGCCTCGGCTCGGGGTGGCCCCTGACCCACGCTGAGCTTGCACCCCACTACTCCGCTCTAGAGAAGCGTCTGCAAGTGCATGGCCATTGCGACGGTCTGCAGCAGCTGCCGGATGGTCACTATCAGGAGCCTTATGCCTTCACCGCAGCAGAGCAGTGCTTCGCCGAAGCCGTGCAGGACAACCTTGGCCATCGCTTGATTCATTCACGGGGCTTCGGTCCCCACAGGCCTGCTGAGGATGGTGCCTGGCCCCTCTACAGCAGCCCAGGCAGCACATTGGCCAGGGCGATTGCCACCGGCAGGGTTGACGTGCTCAGTGAGCACATGGCTGAGCGCCTGGTGATGTCAGCTGATCGACGATCGGCTGAGGCTGTGATTGTTGTGGACCAACGCAATGGATCTCGCCATCAGCTCCACGGCAGTTTGATCGTGCTGTGTGCCTCTACGATTCAAAGCCTTCGCCTACTGCTCAATTCAGAAGTAGGTCAGCATGGCGATGGTTTTGTCGATCCCTCCGGAATCCTGGGTTGCCATTTGATGGATCATGTCTCCATCTGTCGTTTCTTCGCTTTTCCCCGCCAACTGTTCTCCGCCTCTGAAACCCGCGAAAAAGCAGCTCCTCTTTCAGGAGCCGGGAGTTTCTTCTTCCCCTTCGGTCGTCATTTCAACAACAATCAATCCCCTGGCTTTAGTGGCGGCTATGGCCTCTGGGGAGGGATCGATCGTTTCGACCCACCAGCAGCTTTTAAAAAGTATCCGGATAGCGTCACGGGCTTCCTGATCGGCCATGGAGAAGTGCTGCCTGATCGCCGCAACAGGGTGACACTCTCAGCTCAAACAGATCCTTGGGGCATTCCGATCCCCCAGATCAGCTGCTGCTGGCGTGCCAATGAATTGGCGATGGTGAAACACATGCAGAGAACAATCGCTGAGATCGTGGCGTCCGCAGGCGGAACCATTCAGCCTTTCAAGGATCTGTTCCGATTGCCCTTCCTGGAGAAGTTTCTGCAAGGAGCCGTTGCCCTCGGGGAAGCGGCTCCCCCTCCTGGCTACTACGTTCACGAGGTAGGTGGCGCACCAATGGGTGATGCCGAATCAATCAGTGTTGTCAATCGATTCAATCAACTTTGGAGATGTCGGAACGTTCTGGTGGTGGATGGTGCCTGCTGGCCAACATCCGGCTGGCAGAGCCCAACCCTGACAATGATGGCGATCACACGCCGGGCCTGTCTGCAGGCACTCAGGCGGAATGATGGAGGAACAGATCGTTGAGGTAACGCTCTGTCACTGCCCGGTCACCACAACCGTTCTGAAACAGGAAATTAGCCAGAGCTGAACTCATCACACGGTATTGATCCCAGTTTGGATTGGCATTGATGAAGTCCTTCATGCCGCGATAGAGAACTTCGGGGATCTCTGATTCAAGGCTCACATAGGTGGATGGCAGGGCAGTGGTCTGATCCAGGTCGAGACAGCGTTCAAGTTGATTCCGATCCATGAAACGCTTACGTCGAATTTGCTTTTGTTGCACCTAGCTAGACACAGACATGGGGCTCACGTCAAAACGGCATCGGTTCAACATGTTGCACTTGAGACAGGCTGAGACTCATTCCGCTGCAAGGGCTGGTCTCGGCGGCCACGTTCTGGGGCCCAGGGATAAGCCCAGCCGCGGAGCTGTCAAGAGACATCAATCACGATCGTCAAAACCCACAGGTTTTCAGTGGTCGGGAAGGCGCTGGCCATTGATCCGGTGGAAAACGTTCAGCCAGCTGTGGAAAACGCCAGGAAAACCTCGGCGCAGCAGAACCCATAAGTCCTGCTAATGCTTGCGAGTCTCATGCGTCACACTCGGCAAGAGACAGTGGCCATCGATACTTTGGATTCTCTTCAGGGTTCGGCGTCACCCTTGGGGCGCAGGCTGAGTGGGCCGAGGGGGTGATCGGCGTGGGGGTAGACCCCATGGTGGTGAGCGTGATGGCTGTGGCCGTCCTGATGGCTGTGGCTTTCCTGATGGCTGTGGCTTTCAGGATGGCTGTGGCTTTCCTGATGACTCCCCGATCCCTGGGCTGCCGTCAAGCCATCGTCCTGGCAGGCGCCAGTGCAATCCTGTTCGCAGATGGTGCAGCTTTCGGTCAGGCCTTCCACGTGGTGATGGTGACTTTCCTGGGCCAGGCCAACGTCCTTCTCGAAACCGATCAACTGGGCTCTGTACTTGCAGAGGGAGCAGTTCATCGATGCTTCCCCCTCCAGCACCTCAGCAATCCGTTCTTGGAACGTGTCCACAACAAGTGGGTGATCTCCCAGATACCCGGCGGAGATGAAGTCCACCTCAGGATGATCCTTGGCGACAAGCTCGGTGTACTGGCGGATGCGACTGACCAGCACACCGGAAAACAGAAAGTAGGGAAAAACAATGATGCGGCGGAATCCCAATTTCACGACATGCCGCAAACCTGGCTCCACCAGCGGGAAGGTCACTCCCGAATAAACCGTCTCCCCCCAGCCGAACCCGAAGCCTTCAACCAGCATCCTGGTGATTTTGGTGACGTTCGAATTGGCGTCTGGGTCTGAGGAACCTCGTCCCACCACCACAAGCATCGTTTCAGCGATCGGAACAGGCTCCAGAGCATCCAATGCTTCCCGGATCCTGGCAGCGGCCGCACCGATCATCAGCCGATCAACGCCCAGCTCACGGCCGTAATCAATGTTGACGCCAGTTTCTGCTGCATAGGTATTGAGAACAGCGGGGATATCGTTCTTTGTATGACCGGCGGCGAAAAGCATGGCCGGAATGGCAAGAATCCTCTCCACACCTTCAGCTCGAAGCCGCTCTAGACCATCGCGGAGAATCGGACGAGCAAACTCCAGATAGCCATATTCAACGGGAATCCCCGGCAGACGTAACTTCAGCCCGTCGACGAGTTCAGCAAATTCCTCAACGGCCCGCCGATTTCGGCTGCCATGACCACAGACGAGAACGCCGAGGCGAGAGTCTGAGGAAACCAGTTGCGCAGCGATCACAGGTTGGTGCCACTGGTTTGAACTTATCGCCGCATCAGACCTCTGCCCATGAAAAAGAACCAGCGTTTTTGTTCTGGCGAACTCGGTACGCTTCTGTTAGCCCATTGATTGGAACGCATCTCCAGATTTCAGATTCCCAATGCTCTTGCTGAAGACGCCCAGCCTGTTGGTGTCATTGACATTCGTCCGACAGACCTGGCCCCTCTGATCCAATCATCACAGCAGGCTTCCACGTCATTTCTGGTTTGTTCCGGTGGCACCTCAAGCCGATGCGCTGCTGATGGATATCTGACAATCGATTTACGAGCGCATTTCCGAGAACTTTCTTACCAACCCTCCAGCAAGCAGGTGGGGATTGGAGCCGGCAACTCCATGGCCGAGCTGCTCGCAGAGCTCAGCCGATACCAACGCACCTTCCCGACCGGTTTATCAGGGTTGCCTGGCCTCGGTTATCTGCTGACAGCAGGCATCAGCCCATTGAGTCGAAGCCTGGGTCTTGCCATTGATCAGATCATCGAAATCCATGGTGTCTGGGGCAATGGTCAGCCCTTCCGGCTGCCTCAACCCGATGCCAACGCATCCTCCGAGCATCGGCTGCAATGGCGTGGGCTCTGCGGTGCAGCGCCATTCCTTGGTGTGGTGAGCGGCCTGAACATGCAGACCTCCCCCCTCAAGGCACTCAGGGTCTGGTTGGCGCGCCTGGCTCCCGAGCAGCTTTCAACAGCGATCCAGCAGGCGGAAGCATGGCCGCGATCCGCCAGTCTTCAATGGATCTGGCGCGATCAAGTGCTGGTCTATGCGCTGATTGATCCCGCTGACAGTGAGGCTGAGCACTGTTTACAGAACCTTCGCCAGAGCCTTGCCGATGCCGTGGTGATCGCGGACCAGACCATTGCCGGCCTCCATGAACTGCCTCCCTTTGCGGCACCTAAAGCCGTCGGGGTCCCTGCAGCTCGCTATCACGCTGAAGTGCTTGCCCTGCTGAGCCCCGCCTGGAGCAAGGCTGGAGAAGCGATGATCAAAACCATCGCAGAACTGCTGGCGGTGCGACCGCACCCCAGCTGCTGCATCGCCTCTCAGCAACTCGGGGGGAGAACGACCCTCCCGGATCCCGAAACCACCTCCTTCATTCACCGAGGAGCCCAGTGGAAACCCTGGATCACAGCCTCATGGCCAGCTGGCGATCTGCCTGTCAGGGAGCGAAGTCTGCGTTGGCTTGAGCGGGTATGGAGGGCGATGCAGCCTCTCTGCCCAGGGGTTCACCTGGCCCAGTTGCATCCTCATCTCGATTGGCATCAACAAGAGCTCAGATCCGCCTTCGGGGACTGGCTGCCGGGTCTTCAGGATTTGAAGGGCCAACTTGATCCCAAGGGCCTGTTACCCCCCCTTTGAGATACGGTCAGCGACAAATAGAAACGTCTCAATGCCCAGCCGGTCCTCCCCCACATTGAGCCAGCAATGGTTCGGGAACCCTCGCCAGGATGTGCTCTCCGGCTTGGTTGTCGCCTTCGCGATGATCCCGGAAGCCATTGCTTTCTCAGGCATTGCCGGGGTTCCACCCCAGATCGGTCTTTTCGGTGCCTTCTGTCTGTCCGTGACCATTGCCTTCGTTGGCGGGCGGATGGCGATGATCACCTCCGCCACAGGCTCAACGGCCCTGCTGATGACGGGCCTTGTGGTGATGGGTGTCGCCAGAGGTAAGGAGCTTGGCCTGGCCAATCCCCAGGATCTGGGTGTGGCCTATCTGCTTGTGGCGGGTCTGCTGACAGGCCTTTTTCAGATCCTCTGGGGCTATTTGCGCCTGGCTTATCAGATGCGTTTTGTGCCCCAGGGCGTTCTCAGCGGTTTTGTCAATGCATTGGCACTGTTGATTTTCCAGGCTCAGTTTCCCCAGCTGGGCTGGAACTTTCATTTTGGCGAAGAGGTTGTTTCAGGCAAAGGAACGCAGATCCTTCCCCATGGGATGGAGATTCCGATCGTCTGGATCTTGGTGGTGCTGGGTCTGCTGATCATCTATGGCCTGCCAAGACTGACGCGGGTTTTGCCATCGCAGCTGGTGGCCATCATCGTGATCACCGCGATCAGCATGGGCCTCGGCCTCAACATTCCCACGGTTAGTGATCTGGGAACACTGCCGAGTGGCCTGCCGACATTCACCATGCCTTTCGGAGCGCTGAGCGATGGCAGGGTTCCCTTAAGCCTTGAAACCCTTGGCCTTGTGCTGCCAACCGCTCTGGCGATTTCCCTTGTCGGCCTGATGGAAACCTTCCTGACTCAGGACATCGTCGACGACATCACTGACTCCACAACCAACAAGAACGTTGAGGCACGTGGTCAGGGGTTTGCCAATATTGTCTCTTCTCTGTTTGGTGGCATGGCCGGTTGTGCCCTTGTCGGCCAATCGATCATGAATACTGAAAACGGAGGTCGCACCAGGCTTTCAACCCTGTTTTCAGGAGTGAGTCTGCTGCTGATGATTCTGCTGGGTCGCGATCTGCTCGGCCGGATTCCGATGGCAGCCCTTGTGGCCGTGATGATCGCGATCGCGATCAGCACCGCAGACATGGCCGGGCTTAGGAATATCGCCCAGATCCCACGCAGTGACACTGCAGTGATGGTGATGACCTTTGCGGTCACCATGCTCACAACCCCCCACAACCTGGCCCTGGGTGTTCTTGCCGGTGTTGCTCTGGCTGGCATCCTCTTCTGTCGCAAGATGGCCAAGGTGATTCGTGTCGAGGCCTCTGAGATCACCCCGGAAGAACAGCTCTATGAGGTGAGTGGGCAGCTGTTTTTTGTCAGCAAGGTCTACTTCCTTCAGGGCTTTGACCTTCACAATCATCCTGCGAAAATCACCATCGATATGTCCCGTGCCCATATCTGGGACCAGAGTGGTGTAGCAGCTCTTAATCAGGTGATCCGCAAGTTCCGCCTGGGTGGATCGGAGGTTCAGGTGGAAGGACTCAATGATGAGAGCCTTGATCTGTTTGAACGGATCGGTTCCCAGGAGAATGGCCACAGCTGAGGGATCAACTGCTCAGCTCAATCACCATCAATTGGGCAGCAGGGCGAAGGTTCATCTGCCCGCCAACCGGAACCGGTCGATCTCGATCAGGCTTCATGGATCCGGCTTGGATGCTTGCGCCTGCAGGCAGTTTCAGAGCTCCACTCGGCTATACATCAGGGCCAGGCATGCCGTCAGGTCGTTGCGCATCGCGATCAGACGCTCATGGATGTCTTCTTCCGAGGGCCTCAGCTGGACATAACGCACCGTCACATCGTTGCCGATGCTCATGATCAGACAAAGGGTTTCAACATCTCCTTGCTCCACGGCCCGTTGGCGAGCTCCCTCCAGCATCACTTTCAACATCGCCATTTTGTTGTTGTAGGCCTGTCGATCTCCCTCTTCCCAGGCCTTTGCCGGTGAAATGCAACAGGTGCTCAGACTGATGAGCAGGATCCAGCTCAGGAGAGATGCCTTCAGCTGGTCCTCCCACATAAACTTGTCTGATGGTACGAACAAATCTTCCTGAACAGTGAACTTTGTTCAGAAGCGATCGATCGGAATCTGGGACACTTGGTCAGTCTGCAGAAGAACTGGATGTCGCTACGTTGCCTCTCTGGCTTGATTGGTCTGGCGATGGTGCTCAGCGGTTGTGCAACCGTTGGCGATGGAGGTGCTTCACGTCTGGATCTGATTCGCAGCAGAGGTGAACTTCTCTGTGGGGTGAGCGGCAAGATCCCAGGGTTCAGCTTCCTGCGCAGTGATGGCCAATACCAGGGCCTGGATGTTGATATCTGTCGAGCGATGGCTGCTGCATTCATTGCAGACCCCGACAAGGTTCAGTACAGACCCCTCACAGCACCGGAACGCTTCACAGCTCTGAGAACTGGCGAGATTGACCTGCTTTCCCGGAACACCACCTTCAATCTCAGCAGAGATGCAAGCGGCGGCAATGGATTGACCTTTGCGCCGGTTGTTTTTCACGATGGCCAGGGATTGATGGTGAAGCAAGCTGCAGGAATCAAAGGTCTTGATGATCTCGATGGAGACACCATATGCGTTGGTTCAGGTACAACAACTGAGCAGAACCTCAACGATGCCTTCCAAACGAGAGGGCTGTCTTATACACCTGTGAAATATCAGGACCTCAATCAGGTTGTGGCGGGTTATCTGCAGGGACGCTGTGCCGCCATGACCTCCGATCGCTCACAACTGGCAGCCGCGCGTTCAGGCTTTCCCGATCCTGAACAACACATCATTCTTGATGCCGTTCTGAGTAAGGAGCCCCTTGCGCCAGCTTCCGTCGGCGGGGATCAACAACTGGCAGATGCGATGCGCTGGGTGGTGTATTCACTGATAGCAGCAGAGGAATTCGGCATCACCCAGGCCAATGTTGACGAGCAGCTTGAACGCGCCAACACCAATCTGCATTTGAAGCCCCTGCGCAGATTTCTCGGGGTGGATGCTGGACTTGGCAGCAAGCTTGGACTTGCCGATGATTTTGTTGTGCAGGCGATTCGTGCGACTGGGAATTACGGCGAGATCTATGCCAGACACCTTGGCCCCGAAAGCAGCGTGCCGATCCCGAGGGGAATGAACCAACTCCATGACAAGGGAGGCGTTCTGATCGCCCCCCCCTTCAACTGATGTCGTCGAAATCATGGTGTCGAAGCGGAACTTGATCAAACCCTCCAAGCAACTCTGGCTTCAGGTCGCCGTGGCCCTGATCGTGATCGCTGTGCTTGGGGTGTTGATCAACAACATCACCGTCAACCTGATCCGTACTGGCTTAGGACTCAGCTTCAGCTGGTTATCACGTTCGGCAGGCTTTGCACTCGGTGAGCACCCGCTGCCTTATGACCCCTCCGACAGCTATGCATGGGCACTGTTCATCGGCTGGTTGAACAGTCTGAAGGTCATCCTCAGTTCCCTTCTGCTGGCAACCCTGATCGGTGTGGCAGCCGGAGCCGCCCGCATCGGCCAGAATGCCCTTCTCAGAGCACTGTCAGCCGGCTACGTCGCCCTGATCCGGCAGGTGCCACTGCTGCTGCAATTGCTGTTCTGGTATTTCGTCGGATTCCTGAGTCTTTCCGAGACCCCGCTGGCACCCCTGGGTGGGCTGATTCAGCTCTCGAATCAGGGTATTGCCTTGCTCGGCGTGCGCCTCAGCGTCGAGTTCTCGGCCTTGATGGTGGGCCTGAGTGTGTTCACCGGTGCCTATATCGCCGAGGTTGTTCGTGGAGGCCTTAATTCCGTTCACCATGGCCAGTGGGAGGCCTATCGCAGCCTCGGCCTTCCGGAGGGAATCGGATTGCGCCGTGTGGTGATTCCTCAGGCTCTGCCAGCGATTATCCCCGGTCTTACAAGTCAATATCTCAATCTCGCCAAGAACAGCACCCTGGCGATTGCCGTGGGCTATGCCGATCTTTATGCCGTCAGTGACACCACCATCACTCAGACGGGGCGAGCCATTGAAGGATTTCTATTGCTTCTGCTCAGCTTTCTTTTGCTGAATCTTCTGATCAGCAGTGGCATGGGAGCCCTCAATCGACTGGTTCTTCAATCCCAGCAGCCCAACTAGTCTTAGGGAAACAATCAGTTGTTCATGACTCCTCTGATTCAACGACGGATCGCTGCAGGTCTGTTGATCGCTGGCGCTTTGGTCGCCATTGTCCTGCCATTCGCTTCTGCCACCCTGCTCACCATTGCGCTTGGAGGCGTTGCCTTTGCTGCTGGGATCGGCCAGTTTCTGCGACTCGGCAGTGATAATCACACCCAGAGCAGGATCTTCCGCAGCTTGTCCGGCCTGTTGTATGTGGCTGGATCGATCTGGATTCTCATCGATCCGGTGGACAGCGAAATCAGCCTCACCCTCTTTGCCGGTGTGCTGCTTTTGGTGGAAGGGGTGATGGAGCTTGCTGCTGGTGCTTCAGCCTCGGGCTCAGCACGGGGCATGGTGATTGTTGATGGAGTGATCACCACAATCCTGGGGACTCTGCTGGTTGTGCAATGGCCCTCTGACAGCCTCTGGGCCCTGGGAACACTGTTCGGTGCCGCCCTCATGGTTTCTGCTCTGAATCTGCTGAAAGCACCATCTGAGCCGACACCAGAGAGCTGATGGCTGCAGCTTCCAGCCCGTTTAAACGACTTGGTAAATATCTTTCAACCCGTCCCATTGATGCCCTGATCAGCCTCCTGCTGATCGGGCTGATTGGAATGGCTCTGAGCACCACCCTTCACTGGCTTCTTGTTGGCGCTGACTGGAGAGTGGTGAGTGGAAATCTGCCCCTCTACCTGTTTGGCAGTTTTCCTGTAGAGCAGCGTTGGCGACCTCTGCTTTGGATCACACTGCTGATCAGCCTCACGGCCCTGACGCTGGTTGGACCGAAGCGGGGCTGGCTGCGAAAAACACTGCCACTGCTTTGGCTCTCGATGATTCCCTTCGGTGTTGTTCTTCTGGCCGGAGGATTGGGTCTCCTGCCAGTGCCATCAAGGGCCTGGGGAGGCTTGACCCTCACCTTGTTGTTAACCGTCTGCAGTGGAGCACTGGCCATGCCTCTGGGAATCCTGCTTGCCCTCGGTCGCCAGAGTCATTTACCCCTGATCCGGCGCCTGAGCGCGATTTATATCGAAGCGATGCGGGCGGTGCCCCTGATTGCAATCCTCTTTTTCGGACAATTGCTGATCCCCCTTTTCCTTCCGGTGGGTTTTGAAGTGAACCGAGTGCTGCGTGCGGTGCTCGCATTTGCTCTGTTTGCGTCGGCTTATATCGCTGAAGATGTGCGGGGAGGACTTCAGGCAATCCCAGGCACTCAATCCGAGGCTGCTGCAGTGCTCGGACTGAACCAGCAACAGATCATGGGGCTGATCGTGCTACCTCAGGCCCTGCGTATTGCTCTGCCAGCACTGACGAACCAGGCCGTTGGCCTTCTCCAGAACACAAGCCTGATGGCCATTCTCGGCTTGGTCGAACTGCTTGGCATCAGTCGCAGCCTGCTGGCAAATCCCGACTTCATTGGCCGCTATCTGGAAGTGTATGTGTGGCTGGCAGGGGTTTATTGGCTGGTCTGTACGGGGATGGCCTTGCTGGCACGCCATCTCGAACAGCAACTGAGCAGCGCAAGACCTGCTATCACCAGCTCATGAACGCTGCCATCGAAGCCAGAGGCCTGATCAAGTCCTATGGGGGAGAGCTACTCGCCCTTGATCAGGTCACGCTTCAGGTCAGACGCGGCGAAGTGCTTGTCGTGATGGGGCCATCGGGTTCCGGCAAGAGCACCTTGATCCGCACGTTCAATGGTCTTGAGAGCCTGGACGAAGGTGAGCTCGAAGTTCTGGGAATTCCTCTTGATGCAGATCATGATCAGCGCATGATCCGCCAGATCCGCAGGCGCGTGGGAATGGTATTCCAGCAATTCAACCTTTTCCCCCATCTCTCCATTACTGACAACATCACCTTGGCGCCAATACGGGTTCAAGGCCGCAGGCGCGAAGAGGCAGAAACTCAGGCCATGCAATTGTTGAATCGCATGGGGATTGCCGAGCAGGCGCAGAAATTTCCCAACCAGTTGAGTGGTGGCCAGCAACAGCGGGTTGCGATTGCACGGGCCCTGGCATTGAATCCTGAGCTGATGCTCTTTGATGAACCCACCAGTGCCCTTGATCCCGAGCGGGTGAAGGAAGTTTTGGATGCCATGCGGGAATTGGCAGGTGAAGGGATGACCATGGTTGTTGTGACCCATGAAATGGGCTTTGCAAGGGAGGTTGCCGATCGAGTTCTGTTCATGGATGAAGGCAAGGTGGTTGAAACATCAGACTCAGCAGATCTCAGCCATTCACCCACCTGGAAAAAGATGGCCAATCTTTATGAGAATCACTAAGAAGGGCAGGCTCAGAATGATTTCAGGCTGAGATTTAAACAATTTTTTGATCAAAATTAGACAGATTGCTCTGCATTGTTGAATATTTACGCCAAGGTTGCTGGTTTGTCCCTGTGTTTAACTTGTCCCTTCAGGGTCAGAAATGCCCCTGGATTGTGAACCCGTTGATTCAGTGATGAAGCAAGCATTCCCGGAGGAGTGCTGGAAGCTCTTCCCTGGCATCTGCATTTCGGCGAAGCAGGGGCAATGCACTTTTCTGCTTGACAGGTAGTATGTATTCGTTTGGGTGGTTTTTGTGGAGGTGGCCTTTGGAAGAATTCTTTATGCCGATTGAAGGGTTTGATCAATATCAAGTATCAAATTTTGGCGATGTTAAAAGCTTTAAAAGTGCAAAAAATGGCAAACTTTTAAAGCAAAAAATAACGCGAGAAGGCTACAGAGAAGTTACCCTGTATTCAGATAGTAAGCCTGCAAAATACTTGGTTCATCGGTTGGTTCTCAATGCTTTTAGGTTTGTGCCCTTAAAGGGTAAGCATAAAATAAAGCATTTAGATCATGATCCCGGTAACAATAAGTTGTCAAACCTTTGCTTTGGTGACAATGCTCAGTCAACTGATCAAAATGCGATGGCCGATGCAATTGTGAATGTTGCCCATGATGCTGGATCTGGAGAATTCGTCTTTGGTGAAGATGAAATTGTATTTATTTGATCCCTCAGCAGCCAGGTCTGAATGGCTCAGGATTGTTTTTGCTATCCCTTGGCCTTGCGATCAAGAGTGATTTCCCGCTCTTGATTCAAGATGATGGCTTTAAGATTTAATTGATCGTTAAATTAACAATTCTTGCGGGCTGAATGGCTCAGACGGCTCAGACAAACGTTCCCAGCTGTTGCAATGCTTTTTCTGCTGCGACCAGCTCCCGTTCCGTCTGCATCCAGGTCTCATTGCCGAGAGGCAGGGTTTCGATCTGTTCTGCCAGTAATACCCTCAGCTTTTCCATCCGGGCCCGTAGTGAATGACGCAGCTTCAGTATTGAGCAGGAAAGTGGCAGAGCACAGGAGAGAGGTAAAGCACAGGAGAGAGGGATTGAACGGAGCACAGCCAAGCCTCATGGACGATCTCCATTCTGGCACATTGAGACTTTCTTCCGTGGCTTCTGTGTCTCGCGCCTCTCCCTGAGATGTGGTGATGGGCTGGGTTTGAATTTTCTGAACGTCAGGTTGATGCGCATCGTGCTGATTCTTCGCCGTGGTGGCAGGGAGTGCTGCCAATCCCGTTGACAGGATGGGTGCATGAGCAGCAGGTCTCCATCCGCAAGCTCCAAAACGTCTCTGAACTTTCCGTTTCGATGCCTGAAGCGTAAATCCCTTGTTGCACCGAAAGAGAGAGAAGCGATTGGGAAGCTGGGATCGATCTCAGCTTCATCATCCGCATGCCAGCCCATGCGGTCTTCGCCATTTCGATACAGATTCAGCAAACAGCCATTGAAGCCAACTCCGCTGAAGCGGCAGAGCTGATCACGAAGCGGCTCAAACCATCCCGGCCAGCCCTGGCCTGAGTGACTAAGGCCGCTGTATCTGTAATCAATGCCCTGTTCAGCCAGAAAGGCAGAGAGCCGAGGAACCGGATGCGCACGGCCATAGACCTTCACAACAGGTTGCTGCCAGCTCACACGCTTGCTGAGGCAATCTTTCCAAAGGCTGGCCTCAGGCGCTGCCATCCAGCCCTTTCGCAAGGTCCATGGTTTTTTCCCAGAAGGGGAATCGATCACGGTGAAACTCGGCAGGCAGCCATGCTTGGCAGTGATGCGAAGTTGGAGTCTGGCCTAGCCCCTCGCTGGTGATGATCAAGGCACCTTTGCAGCCGATCGCGATTGAGGCGCTGTTGAATCCGCGGGTCTACCCCCATCCCGTTGACCAGCTGGAGCTGATTGAAACCCATATCTCCTGGATCCTGCTCACAGGCCCTTATGCCTACAAAGTCAAGAAACCCGTGCAACTTGGATTTGTTGAGGCCAGTACCCTCCAACGTCGTCTGAGCTTCTGCTTTGAGGAGCTGCGTCTCAACCGCAGACTCGCCCCAGATCTTTATCTGGGCGTGGTGGAGATCATCGGCCCACCCGAACAACCGAAGATCCTGGCGGTTGAGCATCAGAACCTTCAGGTCTTGAACGATGGAGTCCTTGAAGTTGCGGTGAAGATGCGGCAATTCCCAGCTTCAAGTCTTCTTTCCGAACAACTCAGGCATGGTGAAGTCACCAGCACACCCGTCCATCGGTTGGCAGAGGAGTTGGCCGCCTTTCACCTGACTGTTGCCAAGGCCAACCCGGATGGTGATCTGGGTTCTGCTCAAGCCGTGATCGCACCGGTACAGAAAAACCTGATGGTTTTGAGGGAACTGAACCTGCCAGCGCAACAACAAAGCATTCTTGCTGATCATCAAACCTGGATCAATGGGGAACTACAACGACTCAGGCCCCGTTTCCGCCAGCGTCTGCAACATCGAGCGATTCGTGAATGTCATGGTGATCTTCATGCTGGAAATATTCATCTGACAAAAGCTGGTCGTCTGGAGGTATTTGATGCCATCGATTTCAATCAAGCTCTGCGTTGGATTGATCCGATCAGTGAATTGGCCTTTCTGGTCATGGATCTGCAGGTGCATCAACGCGATGACCTGGCGATGGAGCTTCTCAATCACTGGCTTGAACAGACGGGTGACTACTGGGGGATGGATCTCTGGCGTTGGTACTCCGCCTACCGAGCGCTTGTGCGGGCCAAGGTGACCGGATTACGTCTGCAGCAAATCAGGGCGCAGCACGATGCAAACCCCCTAAGTCGAGAGGATCATCATCAACTTGAAAAGGCTCTGGAGACCTATCTGAGAAGGGCCCAGCAGCTGCAGCAGGACCCATCACCGGCGCTGATCTTGATGCACGGGCTCAGTGGCAGTGGTAAATCATTCTTGAGTGAGCGACTCTGCCGCAGGTTTCCGGCAATCCGTCTGCGCTCCGATCTGGAACGTCAAAGACCTTTCGGCCACGCTCCCCTGCAGCAGCAGCTCGGCTCAAGCTTCTCCCCCATCAACCCTGATCATCCTCTGCCCCGATTCAGTGGCGATAAATACGCTGCTGAAGTGAGCGATTGGCTTTTCGCCGAATGGTTGCCTCGGCTGGCAGGCCGCTGCCTGGCCGGCGGACTCACCACCATTGTTGATGCAACCTTGCTGCGACGGAGAGAGAGGGATCTGTTCTGCAATCTTGCCCGCGGCCAGAGATTGCCCGTGGCGATCGTGGCCTGTGAGTGCAGCGAATCCACTGCCGCGCAACGGATCATGGCCAGAACCAGGCGGGGGAATGATCCGTCTGAAGCGGATCTGACGATCCGGCAGCAACAGAAAACCTGGCTTGAGCCCCTTGGGGCCGATGAACAGCAAGTGACTGTGAGAGTCTCGGAAACAACAGCAATCGGCAGCTGCCTCAAGCAACTCGAGCAGGTGCTGAACCGATGAGTAAAGGTATCGTCAGATACAGGCCTGATCAACCTTCAATGATGAAAGGGTGCTAAAATTCCTGTTGTGAGAGGGAAATTTCTGAGAAGGGTTAACTTTTTCAGTGCTTAAATTTCCTGGAAATTGACTTTTAGCACGTTTTAACCTTGACAAGGTGTAACAAGCGATGACCCAATCGCGTCCTTAAACTCTTCCTCCAATTAAATTCTCAGTATGGGAGCACGTATCACCAAACAGGAATTTCTTGAAAGAGCGCAACAGCGCTTTGGAGATCGCTTTGATTACACAGGAATTAATTACAGAAGTTACAAGAGTCCGTTAAAGATTCGATGCCGGCTGCATCCTGTGCAGCAGATCACAATCACTCCTGAAAAGCATCTTCAAACCACAGGTGGTTGTCGCCATTGCGTTAGAGAAAGGCGGATTGCCTCCTTGGAGCGGGAGCTTCAGCGAAGATCTGCGCAGCGACCGGCACCTCCAGCAAAAGAACCCGTCAAGGAGAATCAACAGCAGGGGCTTCCTGCAGCAGGGGCGGTCAAGCTCAAGTCAATATCCCTTTCTATCCCCCTGCTTTTGCTCAGCATTGGCTCCCTTTCCATCCCATCAATGGCTGGGCATGTGATGGCCGAATCAATCTGGAATCAAAACCATGCTTTAGAGCTCGCAAAATCAAGAGTTCCCCGTGGCAGTGAGATCACTGAACAGAGTTGCCTGCTCCTACAAGTAACCAATACTGATAGATATCGCTGCAAGGTTGTTTATAATCCTTGATCTGAACGATCAATCCTGATCAAATAGCTCAAGCCATTAAACTGACCCGCTGATAGCAGAACAATAGCCAATGCTGGAAAAACAAGTTTCGGTGTGATCTCCAGAGAGTCCGTGGTTGATCATGATCAAAGTTTTCCGGTGGGGGAACATCCCCACGTGCTCTATCGCGCTCCATCTCTGATAAGAGTCTCCCAGCGTTGTATTCAGGATGCCCGAGGTGCATCAACTGACGTTGATCCGTGGTTTCGAAAATTGTGTAGCCGACCCTCTCGCCATGGGCCAGCAGCCTGATTCTTCCCTGGCGCTGGGCCGCCTCCATGGCTTCATCACACAGTCCGGCATAGCGGCTCTGAGGACAGACGAATTGATCATCCTGGGTACCCATCAGTGCATGCCCTGGCACAAGACTGCGCATTGGATAAACACCAAAGAGCTTCTGCGGGAAGGTCTGCTTGTCAACTCCGGCAAGAAAAGCAAGCGCAAACCCCGCCCAGCAAAGACCAAGGGTGCTTGCGCAGTGGCGACGAGCTTCGGAGACCAGGTCAACAAATTCAGGCCAGTATCTAACCTCCTCATAGGCCAGATGCTCCACAGGTGCACCGGTAATGATCAACCCATCCAGAGGCGCCGGAGACATCGCTTCCTCCCAGCTCACATAAAGATCATCAAGATGAGAATGATCCCATGTTTTATAGCTGTGGGTTTGAAGGCGAATCCAGATCGGTTCTATCTGAAGAACTGAGAGACCTAATGGGTGCAGAAGGTTGAATTCATATTGTTTCCCAAGTGGCATGATATTGAGAATTCCAATTCTCAATGGACGAATATCCTGGCGTTCAGCCTGTTCGGGCTCAATCCAGGATATTCTATTTCTCTCCACCGCTTCAATCTTGTGATAACTGCGGGGAAGTATCAATGCCATGGAGATCCTGTTCCTTTAGTTACTCGCTGCCAGTGCCTGTTCAAAGTCAGCCTTGATGTCATCAATATGTTCAAGGCCTACGGAGACTCTGACCATGGTGGGTGTGACGCCAGCTGATTCTTGCTCCTCGGCTGAAAGTTGTTGATGGGTGGTTGAGGCAGGGTGAATGACCAGGGTTTTGGCGTCTCCCACATTGGCGAGATGGCTAGCCAGCTTGAGGCTATTGATAAAGGTCACTGCATCATCGAAGCCACCCTTTAATGAGAACATCAACATGCATCCCATCCCCCGATCTGTCAGGTACATTTTGGCTTGCTGGTGATAGGGATCATCCGCCAGGCCTGGGTAGCTGACACTATCCACCCGCGGATGCTTCTGCAGCCATGTCGCCAACTCCATGGCATTTGAGGCATGGCGTTCAACCCTCAGGCTCAATGTCTCAAGGCCCTGGAGCAGCAGGAATGAGTTGAA